>NZ_JBSFMM010000097.1:0-42066 GCF_053599555.1 Streptomyces sp. NPDC000941 | reverse complement strand
GTCCGGCGGGCAGCTTCAGCCGCAGCACGGTCGGGGCGCCGCCGCGTACGTAGTCCCGGCGGACGACATCGAACAGTCCGGTGTCCGTGACGGCGTGTCGCTGTCTCATACTCACCGCAAGTTGGCTACGGCGCCAGGATGTCCAGCTCCCGCAGCGCGCCGACCGTGATCTCCCGTGTGTACGCCTCCGCCAGCGCCGCGTCCCGCGCCCGTACGGCCTCGGCGACCCGTACGTGCAGGGTGACCGCCTCCGGGTCCGGGTCGCTGAACATCACCTGGTGCTCGGTGCGCCCCGTCAGCACCTCCGCGACCACATCGCCGAGGCGCGCGAACATCTCGTTGCCCGAGGACTTGAGGATCACCCGGTGGAACGCGATGTCGTGGATCAGGTAGGCGGGCAGCTGCTGGCCGCGTGAGGTGGCCACCATGTTGAGGGCGTGTTCGGTGAGCTCGGCGCACTGCTCGGGGGTGGCGTGCTCGGCGGCCAGCGCCGCCGCGGCCGGTTCGATCGCCGAGCGCAGCGCGGTCAGCGAGCGCAGCTGGCGCGGCCGGTCGGCGCCCGCCAGCCGCCAGCGGATGACCTGCGGGTCGAAGACGTCCCACTCGTCGGTCGGGCGCACCGTCACCCCGACCCGGCGGCGGGATTCCACCATGTGCATGGACTCCAGGACGCGCACCACCTCGCGTACGACGGTCCGGGAGACGTCGAAGCGCTGCTCCAGCTCGTCCGTACGCAGCACGGTGCCTGGTGGATATTCGCCTGCGGTGATCGCGGGCCCGAGGGATGCCAGCACGCGTGCGTGCTGTCCCCGCCCCTGGTTGTCCATGGGCTCAGCCTACGTGGCGAGCCGCATCTCAAATAAGTATGACTTTTAGGTCACGGACTCTTGAATACGTCGTACCTGTGGGGTTGAGTGTGCCGCGGCGCCGAGGTCGAAGAAGACAGCGCCGGAGAAGACAGCGAGGTATCGATGCAGACCCCCCAGGTTGTCGTGGTCATGGGAGTGTCCGGCACGGGCAAGTCCACGGTCGGCGAGCAGCTGGCCGCCGAGCTCGGCGTTCCGTACGCCGAGGCCGACGACTTCCACCCTCCGGCCAACATCGCCAAGATGTCGGCCGGTGTCCCGCTCGACGACGACGACCGCCGACCCTGGCTGGACGCCATCGGCGCATGGGCCCACGAACACTCCGCGGGTGGCGGAGTGGTCAGCTGCTCCGCGCTCAAGCGCGCCTACCGCGACCGGCTCCGCGCCGCCGCCCCCGGCATCTTCTTCCTCCACCTCACCGGCGGTCGCGAGCAGATCGCCGAGCGGCTGGAGGCCCGCAAGGGCCACTTCTTCAAGCTCGGTCTGCTCGACTCGCAGCTGGCCACCCTCGAACCGCTCCAGCCGGACGAGAACGGCGTCGTGGTGGACATCACCCCGAACCCCGAGGCCATCACCGAGCTGGCCGTCGCCGCGCTGCGGCGGCTCGAAGTCCAGCGCTAGCGCCCGCCCGGTCCCCTATCCCGTCCCTCATCCCGTCCCTCATCCCGTCCCCCTCTCCGTCCCCTCTGCCCCGTCCCCGGGCCGTATCCGGCATACCCGGATAAACAAACGTACGGCCAAGACACACACGGCCAACACACGCACGCAAAGGAAGCCTCCGTGACCAGTCTCAGCGTCGAGATGCTGGCAGCGGATCCCGTCGACCCGATCACGTCGGCCGGTCACGCCCAGCTGGGAATCGCCGTCCTCGTCGGCATCGCCGTCATCGTCCTCCTCATCACCAAGTTCAAGCTGCACGCCTTTCTGTCGCTGACCATCGGCTCGCTGGCCCTCGGGGCCGTCGCGGGCGCGCCGCTGGACAAGGCGATCGCCAGCTTCACGGCCGGGCTCGGCACTACGGTCGCGGGCGTCGGCGTGCTGATCGCGCTCGGCTCCATACTCGGCAAGCTCCTCGCGGACTCCGGGGGAGCGGACGAGATCGTCGACACGATCCTCGCCAAGGCGAACAACCGCACCATGCCGTGGGCGATGGCGCTGATCGCAGGCATCATCGGGCTGCCGCTCTTCTTCGAGGTCGGCATGGTGCTGCTGATCCCGGTCGTGCTGCTGGTCGCCAAGCGCGGCAACTACTCGCTGATGCGCATCGGTATCCCGGCCCTCGCCGGTCTGTCCGTCATGCACGGCCTGGTGCCGCCGCACCCTGGCCCGCTCGCCGCGATCGACGCGGTCAAGGCCAACCTGGGCGTCACCCTCGCGCTGGGTGTGCTGGTCGCGCTGCCCACCGTCGTGATCGCCGGACCGCTCTTCGCGCGTGTCGCCGCCCGCTGGGTGGATGTCACCCCGCCCGACCGGCTCATCCCGGCCCGCCCCTCGGAGGAGCTGGAGCGCCGCCCCGGGTTCGGGGTCACCGTGGCCACGGTGCTGCTGCCCGTCGTCCTGATGCTCGGCAAGGCGCTCGTCGACATCGTCGTGGACGACCCTTCGAGCGGCGTCCAGCGGGTTGCCGACGTCGTCGGCTCGCCGCTGATCGCGCTGCTCGCGGCGGTCATCGTCGGAATGTTCACGCTCGGCCGGGCGGCCGGCTTCACCAAGGACCGGCTGACGTCCACGGTCGAGACCTCGCTCGCCCCGATCGCCTCCATCCTGCTGATCGTCGGCGCGGGCGGCGGCTTCAAGGCGACGCTGGTCGACATCGGCGTCGGCGACATGATCATGGACGTCTCCAAGGACTGGAACGTCTCCGCGCTGCTGCTCGGCTGGCTGATCGCGGTGGGCATCCGGCTGGCGACCGGCTCGGCGACCGTGGCCACGATCTCCGCCGCCGGACTGATGGGCCCGCTCGCGGCCGATATGAGCACCACGCACACCGCGCTGCTCGTCCTTGCCATCGGCGCCGGGTCGCTGTTCTTCAGCCATGTCAACGACGCCGGGTTCTGGCTGGTCAAGGAGTACTTCGGGATGAGCGTCGGCCAGACCCTACGGACCTGGTCGGTGATGGAGACCATCATCTCCGTCGTCTCGCTCGGCTTCGTCCTGCTGCTCTCACTGGTCATCTAGCGACCTGGTCATCTAGCGACCCGGTCATCGCAACCAGCGACACAGCTCATCCAGCGAGACAGCTCATCCAGCGAACTGGGGGAACGCATACCCATGGCGACACATCCGCTCTTCGACATCGCGGGCCGCACCGCCCTCGTCACCGGCTCCAGCCGGGGCATCGGCCACGCGCTCGCCCGGGGCCTGCTGGAGGCGGGCTGCACGGTGGTGCTCAACGGCCGTGACCCGGAACGGCTCAAGGCCGCGGCGGCCGAGCTCACCGAAAGCGTCGACTCCGTGGAGGCGACGAGGAACACCGCCACCGTCCACGCCGCCACCGTCCACACCGCCGCCTTCGACGTCACCGACGGCCCCTCCGTCACCGCGGGGATCGCCGAGGTGGAGGAGCGGGTCGGCCCGCTCGACATCCTGGTCAACAACGCGGGTATGCAGAACCGCGCCCCGCTGCTGGAGTTCACCGACGCCGACTGGCACCAGATCCTGGACACCAACCTCACCAGCGCGTTCCTGGTGGGCCGCGAGGCCGCCCGGCGGATGACCGAGCGCGGACACGGAAAGATCGTCAACATCTGCTCGCTGCAGAGCGAGGTGGTGCGCCCCGGTATCGCCCCCTACGCGGCCACCAAGGGCGCGCTGAAGATGCTGACCAAGGGCATGTGCGCCGACTGGGGCCCGTACGGAATCCAGGTCAACGGGCTGGGCCCCGGCTATATCGAGACGGAGCTGACTCGGCCGCTCGTCGAGGACGAGAAGTTCAGCGCCTGGGTGCGCGGCCGGACCCCGGCGGGCCGCTGGGGGCGCACCGAGGACCTGGTCGGCGCGCTGCTCTATCTCGCGTCCCCCGCGGCGGACTTCGTGAGCGGGCAGATCCTGTACGTAGACGGCGGCATGACGAGCGTGCTCTGAACACGGATGAGCACGATGAGCACAGAGAGGTGTGGGTGGAGGACATGGTGCTTGGCTGTGTGATCCATGGGCAGGGCGATCTGCGGGTCGACGAGCTCCCCGAGCCGACCCCGGCTCCCGGGCAGGCCGTCGTCGCGATCCGCTACGGCGGGATCTGTGGATCCGATCTGCACTACCACCGCCACGGCGGGGTCGGCGACTTCCGGCTGAGCGAGCCGATGGTGCTGGGCCATGAGGTCGTCGGCACGGTCGTCGGATACGGAGAGGGCGCGAGCGGGCCCGCGCCCGGTACGCCCGTCGCCGTCCACCCGGCCACGCCCTGCGGGGTGTGCCCCGAGTGCGCGGACGGCCGGGCCAACGTCTGCCGCGACACCCGCTACCTGGGCAGCGCCGCGCGGACCCCGCACGTCCAGGGCGGCTTCGCGGGCCGTATAGCCGTCCCGGCGGAGCAGCTGCGGGCCCTGCCCGAGGGTCTTGAGCTGCGCCGCGCCGCGCTCGCTGAGCCGCTTGCGGTCGGTCTGCACGCGGTACGGCGCGCCGGTGATCTCAAGGGCCGTCATGTGCTGGTCACGGGCGCCGGGCCGATCGGCTGTCTGGTCGTGGCCGCGGCGCGCGCGGCGGGCGCCGCGCGGATCACGGTGACCGATCTGCTGCCGCGGGCCCTGGAGTTCGCGGCCTCGGCCGGGGCCACCGCATGCGTACGGGCCGACGACCCGGCCGACCCGAACTGGCCGGACGGCGAGGTGGACGTGGCGATCGAGGCGTCCGGCGTGGCGGCAGGCCTCGACACCTGTGTGCGCCTGATCCGGCGCGGCGGCGTCGTCGTACAGCTGGGCATGCTGCCGCCCGGGCAGAGCCCGATCGCGGGGAACCTGCTGGTCAGCCGGGAGATCGAGGTGCGCGGGGCGTTCCGTTTCCACGCGGAGTTCGATGACGCGCTGCGGCTGCTGGCGGCCGAGCCGTCCCTGGAGTCGCTGATCAGCGCGGTCCGGCCGGTACGGGAGTCGGTCGACGCCTTCGCGCTGGCCGCCGACCGCAGCCGCTCCTGCAAGGTGCTGCTGGAGTTCGGCGCGGAGTAGAGCGGTACGGAGTAGAGCGGTACGGAGTAGAGCGGTACGGGGTGGCGCGGTAAGGAGTAGAGCGGTACGGCGTGGCGGAGCTGACTCCGCCACGCCGTCCGTCGTTTGCGGACACGGATGCGGATACGGATGCGCCGCATGCCATGGACATGCCTAGACCAATCGTGGCAGGCTTTCCGCGACGCGGGTTGGACAACGTTGTCGGGCCAGCTCGCGCGGCAATCCGAACGCACCACGCACCCCCCTCAACGGACGTGGAGCCCCTTCCATGAGACGTGCCATCACCTTCTTAAGCGCGATAACCGTCGCCGCCATGGGCTGGACCCTCGGTACCGCCCAGGCCGCGCCCACCCCGCCCCCGCCGCCCAGGTCCGCGCAGGAGACCTCCTTCTCCGCCGAGCAGCAGCGGTCCGCGCTGCGCTTCTGGACCGCCGAACGCCTGCGCACCGCACGGGACGTCACCACACTGCGCCAGACCGGCGCGTCGGCCGCCGGACCGTCGGACGCCGGCGGGTCGGCCGCCGGACCGTCGGCCGCCGGACCGCGGGTGACGGTCCCCCCGGTGTCCGCGCCCAAGTCCATCCCGGCCTCGGTGTCGTCCTCGGGCACCGCCCCCTCGGTGGCCGCCTCCTCGCCCACCCCCTGGACCGGGGGCGGCCTGATCGGCACCACGGCCGGCAAGGTGTTCTTCCAGAACGCCTCCGGAGGCACGTTCGCCTGCTCGGCCACCGTCGCCAACGCCGACAACAAGTCCGTCGTCCTCACCGCCGGGCACTGCGTCGTGGACGCGGGCAGCGGAGAGGTCTACCGCAACTGGGTCTTCATCCCGGGCTACGCCAACGGCAACCGCCCCTTCGGCACCTTCACCGCCAGGTCGCTGTTCCACCTCGGCCAGTACGTCTCCACGGGCGGCAACGCCAACTGGGACCTCGCCTTCGCCGTCATGGGCCAGGTGAACGGGCGGTCGCTGGTCGACACCGTCGGCGCCCAGGGCATCGCCTTCAACTCGCCCACCGGCCGCCACGTCCACTCCTTCGGCTACGGAGGCTCGGCCGCGGAGGGCAACGGCGAGCGCCTGAACCACTGCGAGGGCGACGAGTACCCCGACGCGGGGCGGCCCGGCTCCACGATGTGGGGCATCGACTGCGTACAGACCGGGGGTTCGAGCGGCGGCGGCTTCCTGGCCGACTTCGACACCTCGAACGGCGGCGGCTACCTCGTCGGCAACATCAGCGTGAGCGCGGGCAACAACGAGTACCACCCGACCCTCGGGAACGAGGCGCTGGATCTGTACCGTCAGGCGGGCGCGGCCTAGCCGCCGAGCCCGGCCAGATAGTCACGTAGCCCGGCTTCCTCGTCCGCCGCGAAACCGATGTAGCCGTCGGGGCGGACGAGGAAGAGCCCGCGCTCCCCGTAGCCGGCGCGGATATGCCCGTCGGGGTCGAGCAGATCGGGCTCGGGGCCGCCGATCCGGTACGTACGGACGAAGTCCGCGCGGACGGGCTGGAGTTCGGTGTCACCGAGGGCCAGCAGCGTGAAATGCGGGCCACGGAAGGCGTCGAACAGGCGGAACGGCTCGCCGTCGGGCCGGGCGCACGGCGCGTCCGGGGCCCGGTCGCCCGCGCGCGGACTTTCGTACCGGTCCGCGGAGCGTTCTGCCGCGGCGCTTTCGCGTACGGCGCCTGCCGCCGCAACGTCTTCCGCCGCAACGTCTTCCGCCGCAACGCCTTCTGCCGCAACGCCTGCCGCCGCACCGCCTGCCGCCGCAACGCCTTCTGCCGCGGGCCGTCGGTCCACCGCCAGTCGGCCGCCGCGGTAGTTCAGCCCGAGCTGCCGCACTTCGGGCCCGCGGCGCTCCCCCTCCTCGTCACCCGCCCGATGGGCGCGGTGGATACGGGTGCTGATGCCGAGCACCCCGGCGGCGACCGGCAGCCGCTCCTCCTCGTAGGTGTCCAGCAGCGCCGGGTCCGCCCCGTGCCGCAGCACCTGCCCCAGCTTCCAGCCGAGGTTGTACGCGTCCTGCACGCCGGTGTTGAGGCCCTGGCCGCCCGCGGGGGAGTGGATATGCGCCGCGTCCCCCACCAGGAAGGCCCGGCCCTCGGCGAACCGCTCCGCCATCGCCGCCCGCGCCCGGAAGTCCGAGGCCCACGACACCTCGCGCACATCGGACGCCGCGAGGTGGGTGCGCTCGGCGATCAGCTGCCGCACCGCCTCGGCCGAGGTGTCCGGCGCGGCGTCGGCGTCGGCGTCCTCGTATTGGGCGAACAGCTGGAAGTGGTCGGTCCCGGCGAGCGGGCACAGCGCGACCGTGCCGCCCTTCGCCTTCGGCCATGCGTGCCAGTGGCCGCGGTCGAGCCGGTCATCGTCCAGTCGGACGTCCGCGACCAGCATGGGGCTTGGGTCCACGGTTTTGCCGGTCATGGGGATGCCGAGCGTCCTGCGCACGGTGGAGCGGCCACCGTCGGCGGCCACCAGATAGGCGGCCCGTACGGTCGCGGCCGAGCCGTCGGCGCGGGACAGCCGCGCCTCGGCGCCGTCGGCGTTCTGTGTCAGGCCGGTGAGCTCGGTGCCGAACTCGACGGAGCCGCCCAGCTCTTGGAGCCGCGCGTACAGCAGCCGCGCGGTGCGCCACTGCGGGACCATCCACATGTCCGCGTACGGCGTGCCCGGCGTCGGCCGGCCCCGTTCGATCATGTCGTACGTGCCGAGCCGCGTGCCGTCCTCCCAGCCCAGCATCAGTGGATACGGCCCGCCCGCCCGCCGCACCGCGTCGATCACTCCCAGGTCGTCGAAGACCTCCTGCGTCCGTGGGTTCAGCCCCTTGCCACGCGACCCGGGGAACAGGTCCGCCCCTCGCTCGACCACGCGGGCGCGCACCCCGCGCCGGGCCAGGTCGATCGCGAGGGTCAGACCGGAGGGCCCGGCCCCGACGATCAGTACCGCTTCCTTAACGTTGTTAAGTTCCATGTCGCGAGAGTGCCCTTAACGGCGTTAAATTGTCAAGCGTCATCGGCCGGGCGACGGCCTGGGAGAATCGGCGCATGGCGACGCGACTGGACCGCGCGCAGGTGGTGGACACCGCGCTGCGGCTGCTGAACGAGGTGGGTCTCGAAGGGCTCACGCTGCGCCGGATCGCCAAGGAGCTGAACGTCCAGGCGCCCGCCCTCTACTGGCACTTCAAGAACAAGCAGGCCCTCCTCGACGAGATGGCCACCGCCATGTACCGCGAGATGGCGGCCGGTGCGGCGGCGGCCCCCGCCGCCACCTGGCAGGATCGCGTCGCGGACGCCCAGCGGGCGCTGCGCCGTGCGCTTCTGCGCTACCGCGACGGCGCCAAGGTCTTCAGCGGCAGCCATTTCACGGACACCTCACACGCCCCCGGCCAGAACGAGCACCTGCGCGCGCTCGTCTCGGCGGGCTTCACCCCCGGCACCGCCGCCCGCGCATCCTTCGTCGCGTACGCGTTCACCCTCGGGTTCGTGATCGAGGAACAGGCGGTGGAGCCGATGCCCGGCGAGCGGGCGGAGGGCTACGACGTCCAGGAGCGCGCGAAGCTCATCGGCGAGGAGTACGCGCTGGCGGCGGAGGCGGGCGCGGACCTGTTCACGGATTACGAGGCGCGCTTCGAGGAGGGGCTGCGCGCCATCGTCGCGGGCATCGAGGCGACCATGGGTCCTGACGCACGGTCTTGAGGCGCGGTCTTGAGGCGCCCGGCCCGGTGCCCTGCACAATGACTGCATGACACACCGAATCGAGGCCGACGCCGATACGGCCGCCGAGGCCGACGCCGATACGGCCGCCGAGACCGACGCCGATACGGCCGCCGAGACCGACGCCGATACGGCCGCCGAGGCCGACGCCGATACGGACGCCGCGACCGTGCACGCATGGACCGCCCTCGGTGGCGCCCCGGACCTGCTGGAGAAGGTGTCGTACGTCCCCGCCGGCGGTGTTCTGCCCGCCCGCCTGCCCGTACGCGAGCTGGCCCGCGCCACCGTCGGAGCGTGCTCCCTCGCCGCGGCCGAACTCGCGGCGCGGCGGTCCGGGGGAGCGGTCCCGGCCGTACGGGTGGCGGAGGCCGCGGTCGCCACCGCGTTCATCAGCGAGCGGCATCTGCGGATCGACGGTCGGAAGCCGACGAACTTCGCGCCGCTGTCCGGCTTCTGGCGCGCGGCCGACGGCTGGGTGCGCACCCACGCCAACTACCCCCACCACCGCGCCCGCCTGCTGCCCGCCCTCGGGATAGCCGACGACGGCGATGAGGACGTGCTCGTCAAGCGCCTCGCGGAGGAACTGGCGGCCCGCCCGGCCCAGTGGATCCAGGAGACGGTGTACGAAGCGGGCGGCCTGGCCGTAGCGGTAGCGCTGCCGCCGCAGCCCACCACCGGGGCCGCCGCAGCACCCGCCGCCGGGGCCGCCGCAGCACCCGCCACCGGTCCCGCCGCAGCGCCCGCCATCCCGCTGCCCGGTCCCGCGTTGATCGAATCCCGCCACATCGGAGAAGCCGCCGCCCGCCCCCTGCCGCCCGCGCCCCTGCCCGCGAGCGGGGTACGGGTCCTCGACCTGACCCGGGTCATCGCCGGGCCCGTGGCCACCCGCACCCTGGCGCTGCTCGGCGCGGACGTACTGCGTATCGACTCCCCGCACCTTCCGGAGGACCCGGACGCCCACACCGACACCGGCTTCGGTAAGCGCTCCACCCGGCTGGACCTCGCCGACCCCAGGGACCGGCGGACCTTCGAGGAACTGCTCGACCGCGCCGATGTCGTGGTCACCGGCTACCGCCCGGGCGCCCTCGACCGCTTCGGCCTCGCCCCCGACGCCCTGCTGGAACGCCGCCCCGGACTCGTCGTCGCCCAGGTGTCCGCATGGGGCTGGTCCGGCCCGTGGGCGGGCAGGCGCGGTTTCGACAGCCTCGTCCAGGCCGCATGCGGTATCGCCGCCCTCGAAGCCGCCCCCGACGGCCACCCCGGCGTACTGCCCGCGCAGGCTCTGGACCACGGCACGGGCTATCTGCTCGCCGCTGCGGTGCTGCGGTCCCTGGCCGAACGCCACGAGAGCGGCGGCGGACGCCATCTGCGCTTCTCCCTGGCCGCCACGGCCTCCTGGCTGATGCACGGCATCACCCCCGACACACTCGCCACCTCCGACACACTCGCCACCTCCGACACACTTGCCGCCTCCGCCGCCTCCGCCGCCCCGTACGACCCCGCCCCCTGGCTGGCCGAACGCCCCACCCCGTACGGCCGGCTGTGCTACGCCCGCCCACCCCTCGGCTACGCCGACGGCCCCCGCGACTGGGCCCACCCGCCGACCCTCTGGGGCACCGACGCCCCGGTCTGGCTCTGACACTTCGCGCGCACCTGCTTGCCTCAAGCGGGCTTGCTTGAAGCGCACTTGAAGCTCCTAGCGTGACCGGCATGAGCAACGCCATCGAAAGCAGCGCCATCGAACCGATCAGCAAGGTCGAGCTGGGCACCGGCGGCCCCCTCGTCGGTGTCCAGGGCTTCGGCGCCATGGGCATCAGCCACGCCTACGGACAGACGGACGACGCGGCCGCCCGCGACACCCTGGAGGCCACCGTCGAGGCGGGCGTCACCCTCATCGACACCGCCGATCTGTACGGCATCGGCGCCAACGAGGAATTCCTCGCGCCGTTCGTCGCCGCGCACCGCGACGAGATCACCCTGGCCACCAAGTTCGGCGTCGAGCGCCGCGCCGACGACCCGGGCTACCGGGCCATCCGCAACGATCCCGCTTACGTCAAAAAGGCCGTCGAGGCGAGCCTGCGCCGCCTGAACGTCGAGGTCATCGACCTCTACTACATGCACCGTCGCGACCCCGCCGTCCCGTTCGCCGAGTCCGTCGGCGCCATGGCCGACCTGATCCGGGAAGGCAAGGTCAAACACCTCGGCCTGAGCGAGGTCACCGGCGCCGAACTGCGCGAGGCGCACGCGGTGCACCCGATCACCGCCCTGCAGTCCGAGTGGTCGCTCTTCAGCCGGGACGCCGAGCGCAGCGCGGTGGGCGCGGCCGCCGAACTGGGCGTCGCCTTCGTGCCGTACTCGCCGCTCGGCAGGGGCTTTCTGGCCGGCGCCTTCGCCGACGCGGGCAAGGACCTCTCCAACGACGACTTCCGGCAGTCCCAACCGCGCCTCACCGGCGACAACGCCAAGACGAACGCCGCCCTCCTGGCCCCCCTCCACCAGATCGCAGCCGACCACGGCGCCACCACCGCCCAGATCGCCCTGGCCTGGGTCCAGCAGCGGGCCCAGACCCACGGCCTGACCGTCGTCCCCATCCCCGGGACCCGTAAGCGCAGCCGCCTCCTCGAGAACGCCGCGGCCACCCGGATCACGCTGACCTCCGAACAACTGGCGCTGCTTGAGCCGATCGCCGGCCGGGTGGCGGGCGACCGCGAAGCGGACATGTCACTCACCTCCGCGGCCCGGGAGGGCTAGCGCTATCAGATCGGCCGGTCGCCTTCTGCACGGCATGCGGAACGGCCCCGGAACGGGTGGGCATCCGTTCCAGGGCCGCATCAGAACCGCCCGCCCCCATCAGGCGGGGGATGGCGACACGGGGACGGGCGGTCGTTCTCAGTACCGGTGTCGGCCTCCTGGGTAGTGGACCGGCTGGCGGCATTCGGGTGCGTCTGCGGGTGGGGGCTGGTCGCCCAGTGCGTAGCAGAGGGCTGCGTGCAGTTGCTCGGCCTCGGCGGGGGTCAGTTCTAGTTCGGTGATGGCGTGGCGGTGTCCGTCGCTGCTGATGTGGAGCGGCAGTGCGAGCTCTCCATCGTGCGTACGGTGCAGTCCCCGCCCCGGGACGGGTCCGACCTGCCAGCCGGTCATGATGCCCCCTTGGCGCTCGCAGCGGCGGGGCCCCTGCCCTGGCTCGGGTCGTCCGGATCGGCCGCGCATCTGTCGTCGGGTGTGGGCAGGCGCCCGCCTCTGCTCTCTCGGCCACCCGCAGCACGTCGCGCAGCGCCTCACATGGCCGCTCCGCCAGGAACCGCAGTTCCCGCGCGTCCGCCTTGCAGTCCCCGAGCAGCGCACGGGCGTGGCCGAGGAGTTCCCTCCTCATCGACACCTGTAACGCCTCGATCTCGTCCGCCCTGCGGCTCAGTGGGCTGGTGCCGTCGTCCGTCGCCAGGTAGCACGGCTTGCCGTCGGGGTCGGACCACGGCAACAAGCGCAAGCCATTCATCCTGGGAATCCTGATCCCCCATGGCGGACGTATCGCCTGCCGAAGCAGGGACGGTTGGGGCGTTTCGGCGCTACCGTTGAAAACGCCCAAACGTCCCCAGGGGGAGCCTTGAACACGGCCCTACGATCGGCTATCGAGTCCGCTGGGCTGTCACCGAGGCAGCTCGCTATCCGGGTGGGCGTCTCCGGTAAGACCGTTGAACGATGGATCGCGGACGAAGAGCTCATCCCGCACGCCAGGAATCGGGTAGACACCTCTGAGGTGTTGGGAGCTGACGCAGAGATGCTGTGGCCGAAAGCTGTGAGGGACCGGCTGAAGACCGGCGGCGACCGGGAGCTCGTCCCAAGCTACGCCTACCGGTCCGCATGTCCTTCGACGGTCTGGGCCGACCTGATCGCCGGGGCGAAACGCTGCGGCGGAAGGTGGAGAGCGGTTGCGGGGTCCGCTTCCTGCTCGGCGACCCGGATGGACCGGTGGCCCGGCAGCGCGAAGAGATCGAGGATGTCGCTCTGACGGTCTCCACGCGTATCAAGATGACCCTGGAGCTACTTGCCAAGATAGGTGAGGTGCAGGGTCTGGAAGCACGGTTTTCCGCTCCGGTCGATGCCGTGAACCACGTTTCCCTCTCGGTCTTCCGCTTCGACGACGAGGCACTCGTCACTCCGCACTTGGCCCGGCTCGTCGGCCATGATTCGCCATTGATGCATCTGCGGCGCCATGGTGACGTGGGGATGTTCTCTCGCTTCGCGGAACACGCGGAGGAGCTGTGGTCCGGTGGCGTGCCCATCCCAGAACTCTCGTCGGCCGCCTCGCGATAGCGGCCGCATGCTCCGTGCCGCCGCTCGGGTCATTCGAGGTAGTTGTGGGGTGAGCTGGTGTAGCTGTGGCCAGTGGGCGCGGTCCACGTGGCGATCCCGGTGTCGGCATCCCGGGCGACTCGCCATCCCGGATGGTGGGTCTTCATCACATGGTGGCGTCGGCACAACGGACCCAGGTTTTCCGGAACGGTCTGCCCTCCTGCCGTCGGATCGTCGTGGTTGAAGGGTTGGATGTGGTCGAGGTCGCAGCGGTGGGCGGGCATTCGGCAGGTGGGGAAGGTGCACCGGCCGTCCCGGGCGATCACATGCCGCTCCGTCTCGGCCGTCGGCTTGTACGTCGTCGGGTCGGTCTTGACGAGCATCCCGGTCTTCGGCTCGATGATCAGACGCCGCCAGATCGTCCCCTCGGCGAACGCGATTTCCCTCGCCTGCCCCGCGGTGATCGGCCCGTACCCCTTGAGCTGCGCGGGCTCCTCGCTCTCCCCGATCAGAACATCCAGCGGGACGGTGACCTGCACGACGGCCGCCGACCGCCCACCCGGGACCTGGCCCACACCGCTGCCGCTGGTGCCGCTGGTAACGGCGCGGTTGACGACCAGGTCGAAGAGGGCGTCCACCCGCTTCTGCTCCAGCGTCCGCCCCTCATCCGGCAGCGTGGCCGCATGCGCGTCCACGGCCTGGTTCATGCGGGCAGCCTGCTCGGCCGGCAGGATCGCTCCCCACATCGCCATGCCGTCGTCCTGCGGATAGTGGACCATCTGCCGCTCACGCTTCCGCTTGCGATGCCGCTCCTCGGCCCCATGCGGATCCGCCCGTACGATCTCCCGGGCCAGCGCCCGCCGGGTCTGCCCGGTGGCCAGGCCCGGCATCTTCCCGGCCATGGCGGCTTCGACCTGCGCGGCAAGCAGCGGGTCGAGGACGCCGCAGGCCTCGGTGACAGCAACGGCCTGCATGTAGCAGATCTCACCGCGCTCCAGCATGCCCAGCGTGGTCGGGTAGTGGCTGTCCAGCTCACGGGCCACCTGCAGGCGCTTGGCGGCTGTCGTCCCCGACAGCTTCAGTGCGCAGGCCACTTCCTCACACGCGAAGTTCCATTCGCCCTCGATGCTCTCGTTCCATTTGCCGTCCGGCAGCGCAGCCTGCGCATCGGCGTCCAGGGCCGCCAGGATGTGTACCTGCTGCGCCTGGATCCACGCCGCATGCCGCTCCAGGGACTTCAGCGCGTCAATACGGCCCCCGTGGGACAGCTTCTCCGGGTCCAGGAGCGGCAGCACGACTGCCGTCTGCGGTCCCGGAGCCATGTCGGCCAGATAGGCAGCCCACTCGTCCGGCGACCCCGGAACCACGGGCGGGGCCAGGGCCGGCGCGGGAGCCGGAGCACGGCTGACGGTCTCAGTAATGGTCGTGGTGTTGTCCCCCATGGCGATCACCCCCCAGTGATGCGCTCAACACCCGCCTCCCCCGGCGGGCTCACACGTACACTCTCCCTCACTCTCGGTAATACAGCCAGGTCACGCCCTCAACTCCACCCCTTCGAGTGACTGTTCGGAACCGGGAACTCCATCCATCCCCCGTCGGCCAGCCCCCCGCGTTCCCCTGCACGCTCGATCACCTGTCCCTTGCCGGCCATTGGCACATGCCGCCTTGAGGTATCGGGCAGCTGACGGTCCAGATCGCCAAGGATCGCGGCGCGCACGTCATCGGCACAGCCCGGCGGACCAGGCACGGCGGCTTCCTTGGGGAGGTCCTGCCGCTACAGGAAGTCGCCAAAGCACGCGAGTTGAGTGAGTCCGGCCGGGTCATGGGCAAGATCGTGCTGACCGTTCGGTGACCGCTGACGTACGCACGGTGCCGAAGAGGAAGAGGGCGAGACCACGGGAGAGCGGCATGACTTCTCATGACATCCCAGCTGCCACGCACGAAGGACGGCTGTACGCGCACTTCCTGGACGACGGGAAGGGCGCCGGGAAGGGCGCCGGGAAGGGCGCCGGGAAGGGCGCCGGGAAAGACGACGGGAAGGGCGCCGGGAAAGATGGCGGGGAAGACGGCGGGGACCGGGAAGGCGACGCGGGCCGAGAACTGACACTGGCGGAACGGATACGGCAGCGGGTGCCCAATGTCGGCCTCATCGCCCGCAATCAGCGCCGATTCATGTTGCGGGCGGTGCGTACCGTCGCCCAGCAGTACGGCATCCGGCAGTTCCTGGACATCGGCTCCGGGCCGGATCACGCACCGAACGTCCATGAGGTGGCGCAGGCCGTCGACCCGGCCTGCAAGGTCGTCTACGTCGACCGGGACGAGGCGGTCATGGCGCAGGCGTCGGCCAGGTGGCAGGGGGACGCCCGGGTCGGCTGCCTGATGGCCGACGTGCGCGATCCCGAGTCGATTCTGCGCTCCCCGGTCGTACGGAGGACCATCGACTTCGGCCGGCCCGTCGGACTGTTCCTGGCCTCGGTCTTCCTGTTCGTCCGAGATGAGGACGACCCGGCCGGCATTATCGAGCGGCTGGTCGGGGAGCTGCCGTCCGGCAGCTATGTGGTCTTCTCGCAGGGCACCTACGACTATGACGGCGACCGGCGCACCGTGGAGCTCCTGACCGCCCTGTATGCCGAGGGCGGTATCACCGTCACACCGCGTGACAGGGTCACCATCGCGGGATTCCTGGAACGTGCCGGATTGGAGATCCTTGCTCCCGGCATCGTCGCCACCAACCATTGGCGGCCGGACGCGGACGCCCGGCCGGGTGACGAGGCCGACTCCTGCATTCACGCGGCCCTCGCTCACAAGCCCTGAGCGCGCTGCCGACCGTGCCCCGTCGATCACTACCGGTCGCCCTCGGGTGACGCACTCGACCTGATCAGGCCTCGCGGATCAGACGCTCACACCGCGCGGGACCGTGGCCCGCAGTTCCCTCACCAATGCACGTACGACCGCGGATCCGGCCAGCTCGGAGGTGGTGACGTAGCCGACCTGGCGTGTCGGGCGCCGGGGGCCGAGATCGGCGATCTCGATCGAGTTCGGTGCTCCGGCCAAGGAGAGCGCGGGCATGATCGCCATTCCATGGCCTCCGCTCACCAAGGCGAGCACCGCTCCATCGTCCTCGGCCTCGATGGTCGCCGTCGGGATCCAGTCCTGTGCGGCCCACCAGTCGCGGGTGTACGAGCCACAGTTTTCGGCCCAGTCGACCAGCGGAAGCGAGCGTGGGGCGGTGTGTCCCGCCGCGTGCACTAGGGCGTATGGCTCCTCGAAGAGTCCGCGTGCGACCAGACCCGGTGGAAGCGGCGCAGAGCCGCCCAGCGTGGCGATGGCTATGTCGGCTTTCCCGTCAGCCACTTCGCCCGCGGTGCCGCGCCCCACCTCGCGTACGATCCGCACTCGCGGCTCGATCCCGGGATGCCGGGCGCGCAGCTGTTGGAGGACGGGCGGCAGCAGGTGGAGGGCCGCGCTGCGGAAGGCCGCGATCCGCAGTGGGCCCTCCGCCGCGCCGGACCGGGCCGCACCGCGTGCCTCGGCGGTCAGGAGGTCCAGCAGGCGCAGGATGTGGCGGGCGTGTGCGACGGCCTTCTCGCCGGCGGGGGTGGGGCGGGCGCCGGTGCGGCCGCGTTCGAAGAGCATGGCACCGATCTTGCGCTCGCTGCCGCGTACGGAATGGGAGACCGCTGACTGGGTCAGGCCAAGTGTCCCGGCCGCGGCCGAGAAGCCGCCGGTGTCCGCGACGGCCACCAGGATGCGCAGTTCGTGCGGGGCGAGGTCGGAGTCGGTCGTGCGGGCCACGGGGCGCTCACCTCAATGTATGAGAACTGCTCATGGAACGGGGTGCCGCATGAGCCCAACCTGCTGCCCACCACGAGCATTCCCGCCCTACGGTCCGGTCATGAACGAGACCGCGCTCACCGTGCACCAGACCGCCCGCCCGCACGGCTTTCCCACCGCCGAGCACTTCGTCTTCGTCGAGTCCACGCTTCCCGACCCCGCGGTCGGCAGCGCGCTGGTGGAAAACCTCTACTGGTCCGTCGACCCCTATCACCGCGAGATGATGGACGACGTGCCCGGCGGCTTCGCGCTCGGCGCGCCGTTGGAGGGCCGGACCATCGGGCGGGTCATCGCCTCGCGCACGCCCCGGCTGGCCGAGGGTGAGATCGTGTTCCACCGGCAGGGCTGGCGTACGCACGCGGTGGTCACGCCCGAGGAGATCCGGCGGCTGCCCCACTTCGACGGGGTGCCCCTGACCGCGTACCTGAGCATCCTCGGCGGCACCGGCCTGACCGCCTATGTGGGCCTGACCAGGATCGCCCGGCTCCAGGAGGGTGAGGACCTGTTCGTGTCGGCCGCGGCCGGCGGGGTGGGCACGGCGACCGGGCGGTTCGCCCGGCTGCTCGGCGCCGGCCGGCTCGTGGGCAGCGCGGGCTCGGCGGCGAAGGCCGGCCATCTCATGCGGGAGGTCGGCTATGACGCCGTCTTCGACTACCACGACGGGCCCGCCGCCGCCCTGCTCGGCAAGGCCGCACCGGACGGCATCGACGTGTTCGTCGACAACGTCGGCGGCGAGCAGCTGGCCGCGGCGGTGGGAGCGCTGCGCGAGTTCGGGCGCATCGTACGCATCGGCACGATCAGCCAGTACAACACCCCCGACGCGCCGCCGCCGCGCTTCGACCACGCGGACATCGTGGAGAAGAGCATCCGCATGGAGGGCTTCCTGGTCAGCAACTACCGGGACGTGCAAGAGGAGTTGTACGAGTTTGCGGTACCGCATCTGCAGAGCGGGCGGCTCGCTCTGGACGAGACGGTGGTCGACGGGTTCGAGTGCATCGTGGACGCGTTCCTGGGAATGCTGCGCGGTCACAACACCGGCAAGATCATTGTGCGCGACCGCACGCAAGCCCCGTGAAGCGGCCGGCGGCCTGCGCGCACGGCGGCCTGCGCGCCCGGTACAGGCGCGCAGGCAGCCGGGTCAGGGGCTCAGCCGTCTTCGCCGGGTGGGGTGCCGCAGCTCGGGCCGCCTGGGCCGTCGAACTGGACGGAGCTGAGGAAGTCCCGGTAGTCGGGGAAGAGATTGCCCTTGCCGGTGGGGCCGGAGGAGGTGACGACCGTGCAGCCCGTGTAGTTCGCGTCGGACCACAGGTAGATGGTGGAAGAGGTCCGGTTCCAGTCCGACTTGGCACGGTCGTTCATGCCGAGCGCCGCGAGGTCCGGTGTGCTGCCCTTCAGCTGGATCATGTCGCCGGTGCCGTCGAGGCCCGAGAACATGCAGTAGTAGCCGTCAGGACACCGGTCGTACCCGTCGGCCGCGGTGGCCGCATGGGCCGTGGTGGCCGGCAGTGCGGTGGCGGCCGCGAGGGCTGCCGGCACGAGCAGGGCACGGAACGTGTTCCTCATCTATTTTGCCTCCTTGGCCCGATCGGGCCCGATTGGGCCCCATCGGGTGATGCGCCGAACGAACGGGACAAGACCCTAGGGCGGGCCGGGCCGTCAGCGCACCCGAACGGCCGTCAGCGACCGCTTGATGACAGGAGTCAGGCGTTGCTCCACGAAGCGGTAGAGCAGCCAGGCGAGGAACAGCATCACCAGGATGGTCAGGGCGAAGGTGCCGTACGAGGGGATGTTCAGCTTCTGGTGGAGCACTTCGACCACCACCCAGCCCAGGTGCTCATGGACCAGGTAGAAGGGGTAGGTGAGCGCGCCCGCGAGGGTGAGCCAGCGCCAGTTGGCCCAGTGGAACTTGCCCAGGGCGATCAGGGCGACCGCCAGATAGCCGAAGGCCACGATCGCGACGATGCCGAGCGTGGAGCGGTAGGAGAAGAAGGAAGGATTCGGCGCGTGCCACAGCTCGGCCACCGCGTAGTGCTGGCCGATGAGGAAGCTGAGGCCGACGATGCCCCAGGCCAGGGCGTCATGGCCGTAGCGGTGGATCAGGTAGATGCCCATGCCGCCGATGAAGTACGGGGCGTACTCCGGCATCAGGACCAGCTCGAGGAAGGGCTGGTTCGCGGCGTCCGCGAGGGCGGCGCCCAGGGTCCATACGGCGCAGAAGAGGATGACGCGTTGGCGGTTCGCGCCGGGGAGGACGACGAAGAGCGCGAAGAGGGCGTAGAAGCGCAGCTCCGCCCAGAGGGTCCAGCACACGCCCAGTACCCGGTCCACGCCGATGGGCTGCTGCAGCATCGTGAGGTTGACCAGCGTGTCGCTGGGCGAGACCGACTTGAACGCGACCCAGGGGAGCGCGAAGACGGCGGTGACGATGAGGATCGCGGCCCAGTAGGCGGGGTACAGCCGGGAGACGCGGGAGGCGAAGAAGGAGCGCAGGGGGCGGCCCCAGCCGCTCATGCAGATCACGAAGCCGCTGATGACGAAGAAGATCTGGACGCCGAGACACCCGTACGCGAAGTAGGTCGAGGCGGTGGGGAACTGCTCGCGGGGGGAGGTGCCCCACGCCTGGCTGATCTCCCCGCCCCGGCCGCCGTAGTGGTACGCGGCGACCATCAGGGCGGCGAGCAGCCGCAGCCCGTCCAGGGCGCGCAGCCGTACGGGCGCGCCGCGCGACGGGCGCGAGCCTTCGGGGGAGGGCGCGGGGGTCTGCGGGAGCGCGGGGGGCAGGGGGCGCGCGGCGGTGGGGGACGCGGGGGACGCGGGGGATACGGGGGAGTCGGCGGGGGATATCGCGGATATCGGGCCTGTGTCGGCCGACTCCTTGCCCGCGTCGTCGGACGGGCCGCCGCCCTGGCCCGTGGACGAGGGGGCGGGTGCGCCTGCGGTCGCGGTCACGAAGCCACCTCGTTCCGCGTCGCCCCGTTCAGTGCCACCCCGTCACCCTCAACGCGTATTCGGCCGAGCTCTCTGCCCGTGGTCATGATGCCGTTTCCGTTTCTTCGCACTCGTCGACTGTCTGTTCCGTACGGTGTCTGTCCCGTACGGCCCGCTCAGTTCCCCCGGCTCACCCGGCTCCCCGGCTCACTCGGCTCCCCGGCCCGCTCAGTTCCCCCGGCTCACCCGGCTCCCCGGCTCACTCGGCTCGCCGGCTCACCCCGTGGCCGCTCGCTTCAGCGCCGACCGCTTGAGCGCACGCGCCCGGCGTGCGACCCGGCGCACGGTCTCGTTGCGCGGGATGAAGGCGAGCTGGGACGGGACCGCGCCGGGCAGGGCGAGCGCCGTCAGGCGGCGGCGCTTGAAGTAGCGCCAGGTGTGCGAGTCCAGATGGGTGCCCAGATAGCGCTCGGCGGCCGGACGCAGATTCGGGTAGATCTTCGCCTGCATGGCGAAGCCGACGGCGGCGACCAGCCCGGTCAGCCGCTGGCCGGTGCGCTCGTCCGTGGGCGGGGCCCACGCGGCGACGGCCTTGTGGTCCTCGAGGTCGGGCAGCAGCGCGTCGACGATGGTGACGGGCACCCGGTTGCTGTTCTGGTAGGGGGTCAGCCGCTCCAGCAGCACCTCGGTGCCGATCCGGGCGACCGGCAGCCCGTAGAAGACGCTCGCGGTGAGCAGCGCGGTGGAGAAGCAGCCGATGACCAGGGCCGGGGCCATCCGCTGGTACAGCACCTCGGCGAGGACGGGCGTGTCCATGACGGTCAGCTCGGCGCCCAGCTCCGCGGCCTTCTTCTCCAGCATCCGCGACCAGCGGGCCGGCGCGGTGGGGTGCGGCTTGAAGACGACGCTGCGGTGGCCGAGGGCCACGGCGCCGCGCAACATCCGTACATGCAGCTCTTCCTCCTCCTGCGGAGTGAGGATGTCGAGCGCGGAGAGGTACTGACCGAGCATCAGGGCCGGGCCCACGCCGGTGGCGATCCGCTCGCTCGCGGAGATGACGCCGCGCGGGGCCGCGTCGCCGATCTCGGCGAGCACCTTGGTGAAGACCTCGGTCGGGATGACCTCCGCCGTGACGCCGAACTCGGTGAGCAGCAGCGGCCGCAGGCCCGGTACGAGGTCGAGGTGGAGCAGTCGGCGGATGCGGGTGCCGAGCAGCGGGTCGAGCTTGTTACGGGTGGGGCCGTAGCTCATCAGCCCGTCGGCGTAGACGTCGATGGGCGCGCCCTGGAAGACACTGGCGATCGCCATGGCCGGGTTGACCTGGATGGACTCCAGGACGATCTCGATGTCGTCGTCGTCGAGGTTCCACAGCAGCCGCAGATGGCGCTCCCACAGCGGGGCGTCGTCGGCGCGCGGGGACCAGCCGCCCGGGTGGAAGGGGCTGATCGTCTCGTTCCAGGACAGGATGCGGTCGAAGCGGCCGCGCAGCCGCTCGAAGCCCGGCATGTCGTCGATGGCGGGCGTGGTCTCGGGCGTCGCGGCGTTGTTGCTGATGAGCAGCAGGCGGCGGTCGGCCGGGCCGATGCGCTCCGAGTCGATGGCGGCGGCGATGGTCGCGGCGCCGTAGAGCGTGGAGGCGAGGAAGATCTGGGTGCGCTTGCGCACGGCGCGGGGGCGGTGGGCGGGGAGGGCGGACATCAGGCCGCCACCTCCGTCCCCGGACGGCGCTTGAGCCGGCGGAGCCGGGCGGCGCGCTCGTAGTCCATCGAGTCCAGCGCTTCTTTGAGTACGTCCTGTGGCATGCGCTTCAGCGCGGCCGCGGACATGGAACGCAGTTTTTTGGCCACGGCCGGCTCGAACCTTTCGATGTTGCCGAGATGGTGGGAAATGATCGCGCAATAGGTGCGCACGGCCTTCGGGAGAAGGGTGTCCGCGTCCTGGTCCTGGGCCGTTTCTTCGATTACCTGATCGAATGCGCGAATGAAGTCGAGCTGTCGTACGTCGCCGATCTGGGTCAGCGAGGACGCGACACCGCGCCGGTAGAAGACGCCGAGCAGGCCGACCACCGCGAATGAGCGCGCCTCGCGATGCAGCTTCCAGATCCAGGGGCGGTCCTCGGCGGTGCGCAGACCGTGGGTGAAGTGCAGCAGGCCCTGGTCGGCGAGGCGGCGGTGGTAGATGCCGGCCCAGGCGTAGGCGTAGTCGACGGAGGTGGAGCGGTCGGCGGGGAGGATGACGTCGCGCGGGTTCATGACGACGTTGCGCAGACCGTGCGGCACGCGCTGGATCGTCCGCGCCCGGCCGGTCACCTGGACGTGGTCGGTGCGCAGGAAGTCGCAGTCCAACTCCTCGATGGCACCGAGCAGTTGCTCGTAGTAGCCGGGCGCGAGCCAGTCGTCGCCGTCGAGGAAGGTGATGTACTCGCCGCGGGAGGCGTCAAGGCCGGTGTTACGGGCGGTGGCGAGCCCGCCGTTCTGCTCATGCCGCACATAGACGGCCCCCGGAAGATCGCGCTCGGCGCGCTCCAGGATCTCCGGCGTCCCGTCGGTGGCACAGTCGTCGACGAGAATGAATTCGAAGTCGTCGCGCGCGTTGGCGCGCAGACTTCTCAGCGTATCGGGGGCATAGGTCTGCACGTTGTAGAACGGCACGATGACGGAGAGCTTAACCACTCGCGTGACGCTAGGTCGCCGTCTGGCATTCGTCTTGACGAGGGGTGTACGTAAAGGTGAACGAAGGACGTCAGGACGGTTAACCCGCCGTCCTTGTCAGAACATCTGCACGGTTTGCCGGGTGTTCCGGCCGGGCTCCTTCAGGCTTCCCTGAGGCTTCCCGACAGCTTCCCGACGGCTTTCCGATGGGCTGCCGTCGGCTCTCGTCGGCCGATTCGCCAATCGTCGACGTGCTGTTAACCCTTTGTTGCTCTTGTGTTGGGCCGTGAATCGAAATCCCTTCCTAGCGTCAGCGTCGTGCCCTCACGTACCAATTCCCCCCTCCGAGTCGCCGTGCTCGCGGACTCCGACACCCGGTGGAAATGGGGTGCGCTCACCGCGCACCGCCTCGTACCGGATGACCTGGACTCCGCCTCCGCCCGCCGCCTGGACGGCTTCCTGCTGCGCGGCCGGGCGACGCCCACCGTCCGGCAGCTCGCCGAGGTCGGGGTGCGCGCGGACTCGCTGCGCGAGGTGACGGGGGTCGAATTCGTCTCGGCGGTGGACCGCGAGCGGTACGACGTGATCGTGCTGTCCCTGGTCGGCGGCGCCGTCCAGGCCATGCTGCACGGCCTCGCCCGCGCCTGGGAGGGCGCCGAGCGCCGGCCCGTCGTGATCACCGGCTATGTGGGCGTGGTCTACGAGAAGCTGGCCGACGGCCTGCTGCTGCGCCACGGCGCCGACGTCGTGCTCGCCAACTCCCGCCATGACGCCGAGCGGTTCCGCGACGTCTACACGGGCGTCGGCGCCTCGGCGGACAGTGTCGTGGAGTGCGCGCTGCCGTTCCTGGGCGGCGCCCCGTACGACGCGAAGGCGCGCGAGGGGCGCGCGTATCCCGGGGGCACCGTGGTGTTCGCGGTCCAGCCGTCCGTCCCGGACAACCGCGCCGACCGGATGTATCTGCTGCGCCGCGCCGTGGAGCACGCCCGGGCGCACCCCGACCGCGAGGTCCTGGTCAAGCTGCGCAGCAAGCCCGGTGAGCACACCACGCATATCGAGGAGCTGCCGTACCAGAAGCTGGTCGGCAAGCTCGGCGACGACGTGCCGAAGAACTTCCGCCTCGCCTACGGCAACATGGGCGAGGTCCTGGACACCACGGACCTGCTGGTCACGGTCAGTTCCACGGCCGCCCTGGAGTCCCTGCACCGCTCCATCCCGACCGCCGTCCTCACCGACCTCGGGGTGCGCGAGGTGCTGGGCAACCACCACTTCCTCGGCTCCGGCTGCCTCGCATCCTGGGACCAGCTGGACGCGGGCCAGCTGCCCCGGCCCAACGCCGACTGGGTGAGCCGCCAGGGCGTCGCGGCCGACGGCGCGTACGAGACGGCCTTCGACGCCGCGCGGGAGCGGGTCGCCGAACTGGCCGCGGCGGACGAGCTGCCGCCGCTCGCCCCCTACTACACACGGGCCACCGCGCCCGGCTATCTGCCCGCGAGACTCGCCCGCTACGGCTTCGAGCCGGACGGCCGGCCCCGGCCGGGCGCGGCGGCCGGGGACTCCGCGCAGGTCAGCGGGTTCCGGCGGGTCGTACGCAACACCATGCGGGAGGCGGCGCGGGGCGCCTACCGGCACGGCGTCCAGCGGGTGGCGCCGGTGATCCGGCGGATGGGGGAGCTGTGAGCGTCGCGCGCGCGGCCGCCGGGCCGCACCTGCCCCTGATGGCCGCACCTCTGTGCCGCGCGGGCGGCAGTTCCCGCGGCGGAGCCGCTGATGTGACGAGCAGCCGCTGCCGTGGCGGGGCGAACGGGTGGTTGCGGTGAGCGCTCAAGAGAACCCCGAAGGCGCAACGAAGCGAGGCGCAGAAGGCGCCGAAGGCACTGAAGGAGCCGCCATGTCCCCCTCCGACCGGCGTGTCGTCGCCGTCATTCCCGCCCGTGGCGGTTCGAAGGGCGTGCCCGCCAAGAACCTCGCCGCCGTGGGGGGCGTGCCGCTCGTCGCGCGTGCCGTGCGGGAGTGCCTGGCCAGCCGCCTGGTGACGGACGTGGTCGTCTCCACCGACGACGCGGGTATCGCCGCCGTGGCGCGCGGCGCGGGCGCGGAGGTCGTGCAGCGGCCGACCGCCATCGCGGGCGACACCGCGACCAGCGAGGCCGCCGTGCTGCACGCGCTCGACACCTACGAGGCGGCGCACGGGATCAGCGCCGAGGTCGTGCTGCTGGTGCAGTGCACCAGCCCGTTCATCGTCCGCGAGGACGTGGACGGCGTCGCCGAGGCGGTGCTGGACGGCGGGGCGGACACCGCGCTGACCGTGGCCCCGTTCCACGGCTTCGTCTGGCGGGACGCCGAGGACGGGACGACGAGTGACGCGGGGCCCGACGCGGAGACAGCAGCCACGGCCGACGGCGGGTACGGCATCAACCACGACAAGTCGTACCGGCCGCGCCGCCAGGACCGGCCGCAGGACCTGCTGGAGACCGGCGCCGCGTACGGGATGCGGGTGGAGGGCTTCCGCGCCGAGCGGCACCGCTTCTTCGGCCGCACCGCCCTGGTCCGTACCGACGCCGCCCGCGTCCTGGAGATCGACGACCCGCACGACCTGGCGCGGGCCCGCGCGCTCGCGCCGCTCCTGGACGCCCCGCGCCCCGGTGCGCTCCCCACCCGTGACGACATCGACGCGGTGGTACTCGACTTCGACGGCACCCAGACGGACGACAAGGTGCTGATCGACTCCGACGGACGCGAACTCGTCGCCGTGCACCGCGGCGACGGGCTCGGGATCGCCGCCCTGCGCCGCGCTGAGCTGGCGCTGCTGATCCTGTCCACGGAGCAGAACCCGGTCGTCGCCGCACGCGCCCGCAAGCTGCGGGTCCCCGTGCTGCACGGCATCGACCGGAAAGACCTCGCACTGAAGCAGTGGTGCGAGGAGCAGGGCATCGCGCCGGAGCGCGTGCTCTATGTCGGCAACGACGTCAACGACCTCCCGTGTTTCGGCCTCGTCGGCTGGCCCGTGGCGGTCGCAGGTGCGCACGACGTCGTGCGCGGCGCCGCACGCGCGGTCACCTCCACCCCCGGAGGTGACGGTGCGATCCGCGAGATCGCCTCGTGGATTCTTGGAAAGGAACTGTCTTAAGTGAGCTCCAACAATCGCCTCCGTCAGCTCGGTGACAAGATCGCCGGCCCCGGCCACCCGGTCTACGTCACTGGTGAGATCGGCATCAACCACAACGGCGACCTGGAGAACGCGTTCAAGCTGATCGACGCCGCCGCCGCCGCCGGCTGTGACGCGGTCAAGTTCCAGAAGCGCACCCCGGAGATCTGCACCCCGCGCGACCAGTGGGACATCGAGCGGGACACCCCCTGGGGCCGGATGACCTACATCGACTACCGGCACCGCGTCGAGTTCGGCGAGGACGAGTACCGCGCCATCGACGAGCACTGCAAGAAGCGCGGGCTCGCCTGGTTCGCCTCCCCGTGGGACACCGAGGCCGTCGCCTTCCTGGAGAAGTTCGACGTCCCCGCCCACAAGGTGGCCTCCGCCTCGCTGACCGACGACGAGCTGCTGCGCGCCCTGCGCGCGACCGGCCGCACGATCATCCTGTCGACGGGCATGTCCACCCCGAAGCAGATCCGCCACGCGGTCGAGGTGCTGGGCAGCGACAACATCCTGCTCTGCCACGCCACCTCGACGTACCCGGCCAAGGCCGAGGAGCTCAACCTGCGCGTGATCAACACGCTGCAGGCCGAGTACCCGAACGTGCCGATCGGCTACTCCGGCCACGAGACCGGTCTGCAGACCACCCTCGCCGCCGTCGCGCTCGGCGCGACCTTCATCGAGCGCCACATCACCCTGGACCGCGCGATGTGGGGCTCCGACCAGGCCGCCTCGGTCGAGCCGCAGGGCCTGCAACGCCTGGTCCGCGACATCCGCACCATCGAGGAGTCGCTGGGCGACGGCGTCAAGAAGGTCTACGAGAGCGAGCTCGGGCCGATGAAGAAGCTGCGCCGGGTCGCGGGTGTGGTCGCCGAGGGCGAGACCGCCGCGGCCGACCGCGAGCCCGCCGGAGTCTGAGAGGCCAAGGAGCCGTCAGCCGTGAACTCACCGGCCGGTCAGCCCGGCCCACGCCCGGAAGCGGCGGGTCCCCGTGACTCCGCGGGGGCTGCCCGCCGCTTCCGGGCCCCGTCCCGGGACGGCGCCAAGCGCGCCGAGCGCCCCGGTCCCACCGGTCCCGGGGGCACCCTGGCCTTCGTCGAGAGCCCGGTTCAGCTGCTGAACGTTCTGGAGTGGGCGTACGCCGACGGGGGTGACCCCGAGGCGCTGACGGTCGTGGTGCTGTCGCCGCACGACCCGATGACGCGCGGCCAGCTGCGCCGGATGGCGGAGCTCGCGCGGGACGAGGGCATCGCGGTGCGGTGGGAGGAGGCGCGCGGCGGGGCGGGCGCGCCGCTCAAGACCATCGGGGGGCTGCGCGGGCCGCTGCGCCGCGCCGACCGGATCGTCATCGGCGATCCGTTCTCGCGCTATGTGCAGCTGCTGCTGATGCTCACCCGCGCCCAGGACCTGGTCGTCGTCGACGACGGCACGGCCACCATGGAGTTCGTCTCCCAACTGGCCAGCGGTGAGCCCCTGGTGCGCTGGCACCGGCGGGGCACCGGCCGGGGCGCGCGCGAGATGGTGTTCGCGCCGGTGTCGGCGACCGCGCGCCGCCGGCTCACCCCGGGCGGAAACCGGCGGGTCGAGGTGTTCAGCTCGATGCCCGTCGAGCCGCCCGCCGGGGTGACCGTCACGGCCAACTCCTTCGCCTGGACCCGGGACCGCTTCGGCCCGCCCACGCTCACCCGCGGCACCGACCTGGTGGGCACCTCCCTGGTGGAGACCGGGGTGGTCGATCTGGAGCGCTATCTGGAGGCGGTGGCCTCCCTGGCCCGTACGCACGGGGCGACCCGCTATTTCGCGCACCGCCGCGAGAGCGCGGAGAAGCTTCACCGGGTCGCGGGCGAGATCGGGCTTGAGATCGTACGGCCGGACCTGCCGCTGGAGCTGATAGCCCGCCGCGGCCCCATCGGCCATACGATCGTCAGCTTCCCGTCGACCGTCGTGCACACGCTTCCGCTGGCGCTCGTGGGCACCGGGGTCAAGGTCGCGGTCTGCGATGTGGACCCCGCCTGGCTGCGGAGCGACGCTTCGCCGCGCGCCCAGGGGTTCCTGTCGGGGGTCACGGGCACGGCCCGGGACGCGCACCGGCTGCAGTCGATGCCCGCGGTCACGCCGTAAGCGGTCATGCCGTAAGCGGTCATGCCGTAAGCGGTCAGGAAGGGAGGGCCGCCGACCACATCCTGAGATGGTGGCGGCAACTTCCTGTCAGGGGTTCACCTGTACGCCATGTGGCGCTCGTCACTACCAGGCGGTGATGAAGGGGCCTGGTATACCCCCTGACTAGGGAGATCATGCGCAAGGGGTGGCAGTTTCCTGTTCCCGAACGGGTTGAAGTTTTGTTGATCGACATCCGGTCGCCCCACCAGCCGTTCTACGCTTGATCGGGTGAAGCAACTGATGTCCCCCGAGACCGATTCCGTCATCGCCACCGTTGAGGCCGAGGTCCTCGCGCTGCCCGGCAGGCTCCCCGATGAGCTGCGGACGGAACTGATCGCCTTCCGGCGGGACATCCACATGCACCCGGAGCTCGGCAACCGCGAGTTCCGCACCACCGCCGCCATCAAGGCCCGGCTGGAGCAGGCCGGTCTTGAGCCCCGCGTACTGCCCGGCGGCACCGGCCTCATCTGCGACATCGGCACGGCGGCCGGTACTGGCACGGCGGCCGGTACTGGCACAGCTGCCGGTACTGGCACGGCGGCCGGTACTGGCACAGCCGCCGGCACAGGCACAGCTGCCGGCACTGGCGCGCTGCCCATGCTGGCGCTGCGCGCCGATATCGACGCGCTGCCCATCCCGGACACCAAGTCCGTGCCTTACCGCTCGACCGTGCCCGACCGGGCCCACGCCTGCGGCCATGACGTCCACACCACCGTCGTCCTCGGCGCCGGTCTGGTGCTGGCGGAGCTGGCCCGCGAGGGCCGGCTGCCGCGCCCCGTACGGCTGCTGTTCCAGCCCGCGGAGGAGGTGCTGCCGGGCGGTGCGCCCGATGTGGTCGAGGCGGGTGTGCTGGACGGCGTCGGCCGGATCCTGGCGCTGCACTGCGACCCCAAGGTCGACGTGGGCCGGATCGGGCTGCGTATCGGCGCGATCACCTCCGCCTGCGACCGCCTGGAGGTCTCCCTCGACGGCGCGGGCGGCCACACCGCGCGCCCCCACCTCACCACCGATCTGGTGACGGCCGCCGCGAAGGTGATCACGGAGGTGCCCGCGGTGCTGTCCCGCCGCGTCGACACCCGCTCGGGCCTGGCCGTCACCTGGGGCCGGGTGGAGTCGGGCCACGCCTGCAACGTCATCCCGCAGCACGCCGAGCTGTCCGGCACCGTCCGCTGCCTGGACCTGCCCGCCTGGCGCGAGGCGCCCGATCTGGTGCACGCCGCGGTCGACGAGATCGCGACCCTGCACGGCGCCAAGTCGGAGATCAACTACGTCCGCGGGGTGCCGCCCGTGGTGAACGAGGAGAGCTCGGTCGAACTGCTGCGCCGTGCGATGGAAACCCGCCGCGGATCGTATGCGGTCGAGGGCACGGAGCAGAGCCTCGGCGGCGAGGACTTCTCCTGGTACTTGGAGCAGGTGCCCGGCGCGATGGCGCGGCTGGGCGTCCGCAGGGTCGGTGACACGGCCCGGCGTGATCTGCATTGTGGCGATTTCGACGTGGATGAGGGGGCCATCGACGTTGGTGTGGAGCTGTTCACCGCCGCTGCTCTGCTCGACTGAGCCGCGACTTTGCCTGAATGACATGTCCCGGAGACCCCCGGGACAAGTCAGATTCGCGACGATCCGATAACGGCTTCCGGACGCCCCTTTATCTGGCATCTACGCGCGTTACGATGCGGCGAAACCAGCGCCGAAGGAGGCGCGCTCAAGCCGAAGGGGAACCCTCGTGCGCCGGGTATCCAGCATCGCCGTAGCGGGCATAGGCATCACCGCCCTCGCGTTCACCACCACGGCCTGTGGTGGCAGCAGCAGCTCGTCCGACTCCAAGAAGGATAAGGGCGTCGCCATCGCCTATGACGTCGGCGGGCGTGGCGACCAGTCCTTCAACGACGCCGCGTACGCGGGCTTCGTCAAGGCCAAGAAGGAACTGGGCGTCAAGGGCGACGACATCGAGCCGTCCGAGGGCGAGTCCGACGCCGACAAGGTGCAGCGCCTGACCGAGCTGGCCCGCGAGGGACACAACCCGGTCATCGCCGTCGGGTTCGTCTACGCGCCGGCGGTGAAGGAGGTCGCCAAGAAGTACCCGAAGATCACCTTCGGCCTCGTCGACGATGACACCGTCCACATGAAGAACGTCGTGAACATGGTGTTCAACGAGGAGCAGGGCTCCTACCTGGCGGGTGTGGCGGCCGCCCTGACCACCAAGTCCAAGACGGTGGGCTTCGTCGGCGGTGTGGAGAACCCGCTGATCAAGAAGTTCGAGGCGGGCTACGTCCAGGGTGTGCACGACACCGACAAGTCGGTCAAGGTAAAGGTCCAGTACCTGACCCAGCCGCCGGACTACAGCGGCTTCAAGAAGCCCGACGCCGGCAAGGACACCGCCAACGGCCAGCTGGACGGCGGCGCGGACATCATCTACCAGGCCGCGGGCGACTCCGGCAGCGGCGTCATCGAGGCCGCCGCCACGCGCGGCAAGTGGGCCATCGGCGTCGACAGCGACCAGTACACGCAGAAGGGCCTGGCCAAGTTCAAGACGAAGATCCTGGCCTCGGCGACCAAGGCCGTGGACGACGCCGTCTTCAACCTGGTCAAGTCCGTCAAGGACGGTAAGCCGGAGTCCGGTACGGTGCGCTACGGCCTCAAGACGGGCGGCGTCGGCCTGGCCGACTCCAACCCCGAGTACAAGAAGATGACCAAGGTCGTCGAGGCGGTCGAGACCGCGAAGAAGAAGATCATCAGCGGTGAGATCAAGGTCAACACGACGCCGTAAGCGGCGTGCGATCTCTTGAACATCTGCTGAGTACGTGCTGAGCATCTGCTGAGTAGACAAGCGGGGCCTGGGGAGGGAGCTTTGGGCACACCACCTCAGGTCCCGCTCGCTGTGCGGCGGCCACTCGCCGCCCCGCATAATCCCCCAGCGGCAGCTGGGAGGTGCCCCCACCACCGCCGAGACTCCTTCTTTGAGGAGAGTGCGCCATCAACGCGTCCAGCAGTCCGCCCGCAGTAGAACTCAGCGGGATCACCAAACGTTTCCCCGGCGTCGTCGCCAACCACGACATCCACATCGCCGTCCGCAAGGGCACCGTGCACGCGATCGTCGGTGAGAACGGCGCGGGCAAGTCCACCCTGATGAAGACCCTCTACGGCATGCACAAGCCGGACGAGGGGACCATCGAGGTCGATGGTGAAGAGGTCTCCTTCCACAGCCCCGCCGACGCCATCGCCCGCGGCCTGGGCATGGTGCACCAGCACTTCATGCTCGCCGACAACCTCACCGTCCTCGAGAACGTCGTGCTCGGCGCCGAGAAGCTGTACGGCATCGGCGCCAAGGCCCGTGCGAAGATCAAGGAGATCTCGGACGCGTACACCCTCGGGGTGCGCCCCGACGTCCTCGTCGAGGACCTGGGCGTGGCCGACCGGCAGCGCGTGGAGATCCTGAAGGTGCTCTACCGGGGCGCCCGGACGCTGATCCTGGACGAGCCGACCGCCGTGCTGGTCCCGCAGGAGGTCGACGCGCTCTTCGACAACCTCCGCGAGCTCAAGGCGGAGGGGCTGACCGTCATCTTCATCTCGCACAAGCTCGGCGAGGTGCTGTCCGTCGCGGACGACATCACCGTCATCCGGCGCGGCACCACGGTCGGCTCCGTCGTCCCCTCCGAGGTCACCGCGCGGCAGCTGGCCGAGATGATGGTCGGCAGCGAACTGCCCTCGCCCGAGACGCGCGAGTCCACCGTCACCGATGTGCCGATGCTCCAGGTCGAAGGGGTGACGCTGACCACGCAGGACGCCGAGCACGGCGCCCGCACGGTGCTGGACGACATCACCTTCACCATCCGCAAGGGCGAGGTGCTGGGCCTGGCCGGGGTCGAGGGCAACGGCCAGACCGAGCTGATCGACGCCCTGATAGGCACCCGCAAGTCCGACAGCGGCACCGTCCTCCTCGGCGAGGAGGACGTCACCGGCTGGCCCACCCGGCGGCGCCGCGAGGGCGGCATCGGCTATATCCCCGAGGACCGGCACCGCCACGGCCTGCTGCTGGAGGCGCCGCTGTGGGAGAACCGCATCCTCGGGCATGTCACCGAGCGGCCCAACAGCAAGGGCTTCTGGCTCGACCTCCAGGGCGCACGGGCGGACACCGAGCGGATCGTCGCCGAGTACGACGTACGCACCCCCGGTATCGAGGTCACCGCGGCCTCGCTGTCCGGCGGCAACCAGCAGAAGCTCATCGTGGGGCGGGAGATGAGCCACCGTCCGCGGCTGCTCATCGCCGCGCATCCCACCCGCGGCGTGGACGTCGGCGCGCAGGCGCAGATCTGGGACCAGATCCGCGAGGCGCGCCGGGAGGGCCTGGCCGTGCTGCTGATCTCCGCCGACCTGGACGAGCTGATCGGGCTGTCCGACACCCTGCGGGTCATCTACCGCGGCCGACTGGTCGCGGACGCGGACCCGGCGACGATCACCCCCGAGGAGTTGGGCTCGGCCATGACCGGCGCGGCCACGGGCCATCTGGAGCACTCCGCCGAGGAGGGGGCGGCGCGATGAAGAAGACCGACGAGGCGAAGCCGATGAACGGCGACGCGAGCAACGGCGACGCGAAGAACGGCGACGCGAAGACCAGTGACGCGAGCAACGCCGACGCGAAGACCAGTGGCGGCGCGGGCACGGCCGGCGACGCACCGGAGAAGTCCGGCGACGGCCTGAACGAATCCGGGCGTACGCCCGCCAAGTCAGGCAGCCCCGAGGGCACACCCGCGGGCGGCGCCGCCAAGTCCGGTGGCTCCGCGGGCAAGAGGTTCAGCCGAGACCGGCTGCTGCTGGCGGTGGCCGGCCCGGTGCTGGCCCTGGTCGTGGCGGTGCTGCTGACTTCCGGAGTGCTGTTCGCCTCGGGCAAGAGCCCGTTCGAGCCGTACCAGCTGATGCTCGATTACGCGGGCAACGCCGATATCCAGGTGCTCATCGTCAACCAGGCGAGCTCCTACTACCTGGCGGCCCTCGCGGTGGCGATCGGCTTCCGGATGAATCTGTTCAACATCGGCGTGGACGGCCAGTACCGGGTCGCGGCGATGGCCGCGGCCCTGGTCGGCGCCAATGTCAATCTTCCCGGCCCGCTGAGCATCGCGCTGATCGTGATCGTCGCCATGCTGGTGGGCGCCTTCTGGGCGGGCATAGCGGGCATCCTCAAGACCACCCGCGGCGTGAGCGAGGTCGTCTCCACGATCATGCTCAACGCGATCGCCACCAGCCTGATCGCGTATCTGATCCTGCCCGAGCAGTTCGGTGTGCAGCCCAAGGGCAGCAACAACCTCACCACCGGCGACCTGCCCGAGTCCTCCTGGTTCCCGGGCCTCCACGTCAGCGATGTGGCCGGTGACATCTACGGCTTCGTGTTCGTGGCGATCGGCTGCGGCGTGGCGTACTCGCTGGTGCTTGGCCGCACCCGATTCGGCTTCGACCTGCGCGCCACCGGCGCCAGCGAGAGCGCGGCGGCGGCCAGCGGCGTCGACGCCAAGCGCATGGTGCTCACCAGCATGCTGATCTCCGGCGCCGTGGCGGGCCTGGCGGGCATGCCGGTGCTGCTCGGCGACTCGCATACGTACAGCCTGAACTTCCAGACCGGCATCGGCTTCACGGGCATCACCATCGCCCTCCTCGGCCGCAACAACGCGGTCGGCATCGCCTTCGGCGCGCTGCTGATCGCGTTCCTCGACAAGGCGTCCCAGACGCTGGACTACAACGGCTACGAGAAGGAGATCGCCACGATCATGCAGGGCCTGATCGTGATCTCCGTGGTCGTCTCCTACGAAACCGTGCGCCGGTACGCCCTGCGCCGCCAGCAGCGGAAGGTCGGCGAAGAGCTCGCCGCCGCGGCCCGTACGACGACGACCCGTGAGGAGGTGGCAGCGTGAGCGTGTCTTGGCGCGCTGTGCGGGCTGGACTGAGGAGCCGCGCAGCGACGGAGGAGCGAGCAGTGACGAAGGAAGCCCGCGCGTGGAAGCGCGCCAAGACTGAGCGGGAGGAGGGCGCGTGAGCACCATGACCACCTCTGTGACAGACAAGCCGCAGTCGCGAAAGCCCGTGCGCCAGAAGCTGACCCTGCCCGTCATTCTGCTGATCGTCGCGGGCGCCCTGGTCCTGGTCTCGGTGGTCCGGCTGATCACCGGGGCCGACGACATCACCTCGGTGGGCCAGGTGTCGGGCGCGCTGGAGCTCGCCATCCCCATCGGGCTGGCCGGGCTCGGCGGCCTCTGGGCGGAGCGGGCCGGCGTGGTCAACATCGGCCTCGAGGGCATGATGATCCTCGGCACCTGGCTCGGCGCCTGGGCGGGCTACCAGTGGGGCCCGTGGGTCGGCGTGCTGTTCGGCATCCTCGGCGGCGCGCTCGGCGGGCTGCTGCACGCCGTGATCACCGTGACGTTCGGCGTCAACCACATCGTGTCCGGTGTGGCGATCAACATTCTCGCCGTCGGTGCCACCCGCTATCTGTCCAACTTCACCTTCCTCGAGAGCTCTGGGTCCGCCCGGAAGTCGCCGGCCATCGATCCGATCACCCAGATCACCGTGCCCGGGCTGTCCGACGCGATGAAGACACTCAACGGCAAACACTGGTTCCTCGTCTCCGACCTCGCGGGGTTCCTCGGGGGCGTGGTGACGGAGCTGTCGCTGCTCACCGTCGTGGCGCTGCTGCTGATCCCGGCCACGTGGTGGGTGCTGTGGCGCACCTCGTTCGGCCTGCGGCTGCGGTCCTGCGGAGAGAACCCGGTGGCGGCGGAGTCGCTGGGTGTCAACGTCTACCGGTACAAGTACCTGGCCGTGATCATCTCCGGCGGGTTCGCCGGGCTCGGCGGTGTCTTCCTGGCCGAGGTGGCCTCCAACATCTACCAGGAGGGCCAGACCGGAAACCGCGGCTACATCGGCCTCGCCGCCATGATCTTCGGCAACTGGATGCCCGGCGGGCTCGCCATGGGCGCGGGCCTGTTCGGCTACACCGACAGCCTCAACCTGCGCTCCGGCGGTACGAACGTGCACGCGCTGCTGCTGTTCCTGGTGGCCGTGCTCGCGCTGGCCGCGCTGTGGCAGTTGTACCGGAAGAAGTACCTGGCCGCGGCCATCGGCGCGGCGTTCTCGGCGCTGCTGCTGGTCTGGTATTCGCTGACCGAGGAGGTGCCGAGCCAGTTCGTGACCGCGGCACCGTACATCGCCACGCTGCTGGTGCTGGCGCTGTCCGCACAGCGGCTGCGTGCGCCCAAGGCGGTGGGGCTGCCGTACCACAAGGGAGGCGGATGATGACCACGGGCGCGACCCCGACCGCGAGCGCGCCGGTCGACTGGGAAGCGCTGCGCGCACAGGCCCGGGGCGTGATGTCCCGGGCCTACGCCCCGTACTCCCGCTACCCCGTGGGCGCCGCGGCGCTGGTCGACGACGGCCGTACGGTGACCGGCTGCAATGTGGAGAACGCGGCGTACGGTGTCGCGCTGTGCGCCGAATGCGGCCTGGTCTCCGCCCTGTTCGCCTCGGGCGGCGGCCGGCTGACCGCGTTCACCTGCTGCGACGGCCACGGCGCGGTGCTGATGCCCTGTGGCCGCTGCCGCCAGCTGCTGTGGGAACACGGCGGCCCGGAGCTCCAGGTGGACACGGCCTCCGGCATCCGCCCGCTCGCCGAACTCCTCCCGGACGCGTTCGGTCGCAACGACCTGGAACGCTGAGCGAGTTCTCCCCGCTCTCCCCGATGAAAGGCCCGCACCTCACCATGGACGCCATCACCGTCATCCGCGCCAAACGCGACGGCGGCCGTCTCACCGACGCCCAGATCGACTGGATCATCGACGCCTATACGCGCAGTGAGGTCGCCCACGAGCAGATGTCCGCGCTCGCGATGGCGATCTACCTCAACGGCATGGACCGTGCGGAGATCGCCCGCTGGACAGCCGCGATGATCGCGTCCGGCGAGCGCATGGACTTCGCCTCCCTCGCGCGCCCGACCGCCGACAAGCATTCGACCGGCGGCGTGGGCGACAAGATCACCCTGCCGCTGGCCCCGCTGGTGGCCGCCTGCGGCGCGGCCGTACCGCAGCTGTCCGGGCGCGGCCTCGGCCACACCGGCGGCACGCTGGACAAGCTGGAGTCCATCCCCGGCTGGCGGGCGCAGTTCTCCGGCGAGGAAATGCTGCGGGTGCTCGAGGACGTCGGCTCCGTCATCTGCGCGGCGGGCGAGGGGCTGGCGCCCGCGGACCGCAAGCTGTACGCGCTGCGCGATGTGACCGGGACCGTGGAGTCGATCCCGCTCATCGCGAGCAGCATCATGTCGAAGAAGATCGCCGAGGGCACGGGCTCGCTGGTGCTGGATGTGAAGGTCGGCTCCGGCGCCTTCATGAAGGACCTGGCCTCGGCGCGGGAGCTGGCCGCCACCATGGTGGGCCTGGGCACCGACCACGGGGTCCGTACGGTCGCCCTGCTCACCGGCATGGCCACCCCGCTCGGCCGCACCGCGGGCAACGCCCTCGAGGTCCGCGAGTCCGTGGAGGTCCTGGCGGGCGGCGGCCCGGCCGACGTCGTCGAGCTCACCCTCGCCCTCGCCCGCGAGATGCTGGACGCGGCGGGCCTGCCGGACGCCGACCCGGCCAAGGCCCTCGCGGACGGCTCCGCGATGGACCACTGGCGCCGCATGATCGCCGCCCAGGGCGGCGACCCGGACGCGCCGCTGCCCGTCGCCCGCGAACAGCACGTCGTGACGGCCGAGTCGACCGGGGTGCTGACCGGCCTGGACGCGTACGCGGTCGGCGTCGTCGCCTGGCGGCTCGGCGCGGGCCGGGCCCGTAAGGAGGACCCGGTGCAGGCGGGAGCGGGCGTGGAGATCCACGCCAAACCGGGGGACGCGGTACGGGCGGGCGATCCGGTGCTGACGCTGCACACGGACACGCCGGAGAAGTTCGACTACGCGCTCGAGGCGCTGGCGGGGGCGGTGAGCTACGCCCCGCCGGGGACGGAGTTCACGGCCGAGCCGATCGTTCTGGACCGTATCGCGCGGTAGAACCGCATCGCGCGGTAGAACCGCATCGCGTAGCAGAACGGCATCGCGTAGCAGAACGGCATCGCGTAGCAGAACGGCATCGCGTAGCAGAACCGCATCGCGCAGTAAAAGGGACAGATGGGCGAAGGGGCCGCTCCGCCGGGACAGTGGCGGAGCGGCCCCTTCGGGCTCTGTGGTTCTGGTCGGCTGCCGGGGCGTTACGCCTGTGCGGCCAGCCGACGCAGGCCCTGCGTGGTCTCGTTGGAGGACGCGCGCTCGGACTGCCGCTCCGACCGGGCCACGATCTCCGCACGCCGCTCGGCCAGCGCCTTCCGCGTCGCGTAGAGCGTGATCGCCGCCGCACCGGCCACGGCCACCAGACCGAGTACGACCGTGCCGCTCCAGCCGGCCGCGTGGAAGGCCAGCGCGCCGAGGGTGCCGCCAACGCTGCTGCCGATGTAGTACGCGGTCTGGTAGAGCGCCGAGGCCTGGGCGCGCCCGGTCTTGGCGGCCCGGCTGACCGAGGAGGAGGCCACGGCGTGGCCCGCGAAGAAGCCCGCGGTGATCAGCACCAGGCCCAGCAGCACCGCCACCAGCGAGTCACCGAGGCTCAGCAGCAGCCCGGCCGTCGTGGTGGTGACCGCCACGTACAGCGCGCCGCGCCGGCCCAGCCGGCCGACCAGCTTTCCGGCCGCCGCGGAGGACGCCGTACCGACCAGGTAGATCAGGAAGATCGAACCGACCAGGGACTGCGAGAGGTTGAAAGGCTCGGCGACCAGGCGGTAGCCGATGACCGTGTAGACACCCCCGAAGACGGTCATGAACAGCGCGCCGATCGCGTACAGCCTGCGCAGCAGCGGATCGGACAGATGCCCGCCGACCGTACGGGCCAGGGCGCGCGGGCTGACCGCGGACGGGGTGAAGTGGCGCGCCTTGGGCAGCAGCAGCCGGAAGGCGATCGCGCAGACCAGCGACAGAACGCCGACCGTGGCCAGCGATACGCGCCAGCCCCAGCCGTCGGCGACCCAGCCGGTGAGCAGTCGGCCGGTCATACCGCCGAAGCTGTTGCCCGCCACGAACAGGCCGATGGCGCTGATGAGGGAGGAGGGGCGTACCTCCTCGGAGAGGTAGGCCATCGCGGAGGCGGGGATACCGGCGATCGCGGCACCCTGGACGGCGCGGAGCGCGATCAGCCAGCCCAGGTCCGGGGCGAAGGGCACCGCGAGGCCGACGGCGACGGCCACGGCGAGCGAGCCGGTCATCATGGCGCGGCGGCCGAAGCGCTCGGACAGGGCGCTGAGCGGAAGCACCGCGAGGGCCAGCGCGAGGGTGGCCGCGGAGACCGTCCAGCTCGCCTGGTCGGGCTGGACGTCGAGGTCGGCGGAGATCGCGGGCAGCAGTGCCTGGGTGGAGAAGAGAAGGGCGAACGTCGCAAGACCGGCGGCGAAGAGCGCGAGCCGCATCCGGCCGAAGCCGGGGTCTCCGGGGCTCATTCGATCGGGGGTCGACGACGTGGTGACGAAGGCGTCCACAGGGGTTCCGGTGGACGCCTCGGTATCAGCAGGAGGCATGTCTCGACCGTATGTGGCGCCTTTTGATGCGTCCAATGCACGGAATTGCCATAATCGATGCTGTGCAGCATCAGCCGAGGTCAGCGAGGTCATTGTCACGCCCCCGCAATGAAAAAGACTTTCCCGTGACAAACGGGTCCACAGCCGGGCCCACAGTCGGGTCCACAGCCGGGTCCGCGGCCGGATCCCAGGCCGCCGATCGCATCATGGCCGAGTTCGAGGCCGACTCCTGGGCCGCGTCCCTGACGCCCCGCCTGGTGCAGTTCGCGGCGGTGGCCCGGCACGAGCACGTCACCCGGGCCGCGCAGTGGCTCGGCGTACCCCAGTCGACGCTCAGCCGGGCGATGGTACGCCTCGAAGCGGACCTGGGCGTAGCCCTGTTCGCCCGCCGCGGCCGCACCGTCGCGCTCACCCCCGCCGGGCGTACGTTCTTGCGCGCGGTGGAACGGGCGCTGACCGAGGTCGAGCGCGCCGCCGAGACCGTACGGGCGGATGCCGACCCCGCCGCGGGCAAGATCGCCTTCGGCTTTCTGCACACCCTCGGCCCGGAGACGGTACCGGGTCTGATCCGCGCCTTCCGGGTCGACCATCCGCGGGCGCGCTTCCAACTCGTCCAGGGCTACGGCGAGGCGATGATCGAGCGGATGCGCACGGGCGACCTCGACCTCTGCCTCACCTCACCCGTCCCCGACGCCCCGGACCTGGTGGCCCGCCGCCTCGACGAGCAGCGGCTGCGCCTGGTGGTGCCCGACGACCACCGGCTCGCCGACCGTAAGCGGATCCGGCTGGCCGAGGCCGCCACGGAGCTCTTCGTCACCCTCGAACCGGGCTACGGGCTGCGGCGCATCACCGACGCGCTGTGCGCCGAGGCGGGCTTCAAACCGAAGATCGCCTTCGAGGGGGAGGAGGCCGAGACCCTGCGCGGCCTGGTGGCCGCGGGGTTCGGGGTGGCGCTGCTGCCGCCCCCGGCGGTGCCGCGCCCCGGGGTGGCCGAGCTGACCGTGACGGCCCCGCGGGCGGTCCGCGAGATCGGCGTCGCGTGGCTCGACGGCCATCCGGACACCGCACCGGTCGCGGCCTTCAAACGCTTCCTGCTCAGCCGCCGCGGACAACTCCTGCCGCGCTGACCTCGGCCGGGTCAGGCCCGTAAGGCCGGGGCTCAGCTCGGCAGCGTCGAGCCGAACCCCGCCGCCAGCGGCATGCGCAGCCCCAGCGGCGGCGGGGCCGCGAGGGCGTCCTCGACCGGGCGGGAGAAGCCGTGGCCGAAGAGCGAGCCGAGCAGGAAGTCGGCGGCCAGCGCCTGTACTTCGGAGCGGTGCTGATGCAGGCCGTGTCCGTCCGCGTGCACCTCGAAGCGGCACACATCCCGGTTGGCCTTCTTGGCCCGCTCCGCGAGCCGGTAGGACAACTCGGGGTCGGCCCGCTGGTCGTTCGTCCCATGAGCGATCAGCACCTGCCGCCCGACGAGCTGCTTGACCGGCTCGGGCTCCAGTGCGGACTCGGCCGGCGGCAGCCACGGGGCCAGCGCGACCACCGAGACGACGGCGTCGTGTCCGGCGGCGCGCAGGGCGGCGCGGGCGCCCATGCCGTGGCCGACGAGGCACACCGGCACATCGCCGTAGCGCCGTATCACCTCGTCCACCGCCCACTCGGCGTCCGCGGCCGGGTCGGCCGCGGTGTCGTTCCAGCCGCGGTGGCGGTAGTGGACGACATGGGCGGTCAGCCCTTCGGCGCGGCCCGCCCGGACCAGCCGCCGGGCCAGGGGCAGCACCGCGGCCACCGACAGCCGCGAGGGTCGTCCGGTGCCGGTCTCCGGACCCCCGGGAAGCAGTAACACCACACCGTGCACGGTCTCCTGTGCGGCGGCCGCGCCTTTCGGCCGCCCCAGCCTGGCGCCCCGCTCGGGCAACGCTTGCTGAACCATGGCGACACGATCGCAGAAGGAGCGGTGTACTCCACCACTCGTGCGGGTCACTGTTGCATATCTATCGGGGCCATGCGGGCGGAGCCACACAGCGACACGATCTGCACGATCTACGCGCGTAGGGGTATGGTGCGCAGATGACGAGCGAGTACCAGGACCGCACCACCCCCGAGCAGATCCGCCGCGCCCCGAAGGTGCTGCTGCACGACCATCTCGACGGCGGGCTGCGCCCCGCCACCGTCGTCGACCTCGCCCGTGAGACGGGCTATGACGGGCTGCCGAAGAGCGATCCGGCGGAGCTCGGCCGCTGGTTCCGGGAGGCCGCCGACTCCGGTTCGCTCGAGCTCTACCTCGAGACCTTCGCACACACCTGCGCCGTCATGCAGACCCGCGACGCGCTGTTCCGGGTCGCCGCCGAATGCGCCGAGGACCTGGCCGAGGACGGGGTCGTCTACGCGGAGGTGCGCTACGCCCCCGAGCAGCATCTGACCCGGGGACTGACCCTGGAACAGGTCGTCGAGGCGGTCAACGAGGGCTTTCGGGAGGGGGAGCGGCGGGCGAGGGAGAAGGGTCTGCGTATCCGCGTCGGCGCCCTGCTCACCGCGATGCGCCACGCAGCCCGCGCCCTGGAGATCGCCGAACTCGCCAACAGCTACCGCGACCACGGCGTCGTCGGCTTCGACATCGCGGGCGCCGAGGCGGGCTACCCGCCCACCCGCCACCTCGACGCCTTCGAATATCTCAAGCGGGAGAACAACCACTTCACGATCCACGCGGGCGAGGCGTTCGGACTGCCCTCCATCTGGCAGGCGCTCCAGTGGTGCGGCGCCGACCGGCTCGGCCACGGTGTCCGCATCATCGACGACATCGAGGTGGCGGACGACGGGAGCGTGACCCTCGGCCGGCTCGCCTCGTACGTCCGGGACAAGCGCATCCCGCTGGAGCTGTGCCCGACCTCGAACCTCCAGACCGGCGCGGCCCGTTCGTACGCCGAGCACCCCATCGGGCTGCTGCGCCGACTGCAATTCCGGGCGACCGTGAATACGGATAATCGTCTGATGAGCGGCACAAGCATGAGTGATGAATTCGAGCACCTCGTTTCGACGTTCCACTACACGCTCGACGACATGCAATGGTTTACGGTCAATGCAATGAAATCGGCGTTCATTCCTTTTGATGAACGTCTGGCGATGATCAATGACGTGATCAAGCCCGGGTATGCCGAATTGAAGTCCGAATGGCTGTTCCGTCAGATGGCCTCCGCATCGCCCCTGACCAGGTGGTCTCACGTCGAGGGCGGCTGACGGCGGCTGATCTCGCGGAGCGGGAAACGGACGGGGATAAACGGCCGGAAGGCAAGTGGAGGGCGCTTTTCCGGGTTTGCAGAAGGCCGAAATCCATGGCTACGTTGCCGTACCGGTCAAGCCCCCGTCTCAAGGACAGATTTCTGATGAAGCAGGGAACCATCAAGACCCTCGGTGCCATTGCCCTCGGTGCGGTCGCCGTCATTGCCGGAGGCGGCGCCGCGGCTGCGGCCGGCAACGCTCCGGTCGGGCCCGCGAGCCCCAGCATGGCGGGCATGGGCGCCGGGCAGGCGAAGGCGGCCGTCGGGCAGGGGCCCGCACCCGCACCCGGACCCCAGGCTCAGGCCCCGCGGCCGGGTCAGCCCGGCCCCAACAAGACCCTGTTGGACAACCTTCCCATCCCCGCCAACGCCCTGAAGACCGGCGGTCTGCCGGGCGGTCTGCTGGGCTGACCCGCGTACCGTCGGGCAAGTGGGGCCCGCACACCCGGTCCATCCGGTCCGGGTG
>NZ_JBSFMM010000096.1:0-42293 GCF_053599555.1 Streptomyces sp. NPDC000941 | reverse complement strand
AACACCTCTTTTGTTCCTTGGTTTCAGGTTTTAATTCGTGTGGTAATACGTTATACTTAACTCGCCCCCGATATGGGCCGCGCGCTGCTGCTGGCCTTCAAACGAGGGTATTTGGACATCCCCTACTGCTTACATCCGGACAACAGAGGAGACACGCGCAGCTTCATCGACGGCGACGGCCGGTTGCGCTGGGAGTCCACCGGCGCCCTGCCGCTCGGCGGCTCCCCGCGGCGGGGTGGTGGCGGGCGGTTCACTTCGGCAGACCTTCTCAAGGACCTCTCTTATATGCGCCGGAAATTCGACGATCCCATGGCTGTCGATTTGGTGTGAACTCCCCGCACGGCGACAGGTTCAGCCTCGGCCGACGTTCGCTCCTTCGGCGGGAGGGGCGGTGCTCTGCCGTACGACGAGCTGGGGAGTGGGGGCCTGGACGGGGCGGGGTTGGGGTCGTTCGGCCATGACGCGGAGCAGTTCGGTGGCCGTGAGCGTGCCGAGTGCGAAGGTGTCGCGGGTGAGCGCGGTGAGGGTGGGGCGCGCCATGGTGGTGAGGACGGAGTCGTCGAAGGACACGACGGACACCTCGTCGGGCACGGGGATGCCCATCTCGGTGGCCACGCCGAGTCCGGCGACCGCCATCACGTCGTTGTCGTAGACGACCGCCGTGTAGCGCGGCCGCGCTTCGAGCAGCCGGCGGGTCGCCGACGCGCCCTGGGCGTCGGAGTAGTCGGTGGCGATGGACGTCACGTCGACGCCGGCCGAGTCGCGTACTTCGTCGATCGCCCGCAGCCGGCGCTGGGTGTGCTGGTAGGACACGGTGCCGCTGACGTGACCGATGCGCCGGTGTCCGAGGCCGACCAGATGGTCCAGGATGCTGACCGTCGCGGCGTGGTCGTCCACCCAGACGCTGGTCAGCGGCATGGGGTTGCCGTGGCTTCCCAGCACCACCGCGGGGATGCCGAGATCGGCGACGAGTTGTGGCCGTACGTCGTCGACCGCGAGGTCGAGCAGGACGAGCCCGTCGACGCGGTTCTCGGCCGCCCAGCGCCGATAGACCGCGATCTGGGTCTCGGTGTCCTCGACGATGAGCAACTGGGTGGCGATCCCTCGGTTGGACAGACAGGACTGCAGCCCGGAGAGGAACTGGGCGAAGAACGGCTCGACGCCCAACGTGCGTGCGGGACGGGCGATGACGATGCCGACCACGTCGTTGGTCGCGCCCTTGAGTGCCCGAGCGGCCAGGTGCGGGCGCCAGTTGAGTTCATCCGCGACATCGAGGATGCGCTTGCGGGTCGCATCGCTCAGCCCGGGGCGCCCGTTGACCGCGATGGACACGGCGGCGACGGAGACGCCCGCGAGCCGTGCGATGTCGGTGCTGCGCAGTCGGGGCGGCGGCTCCCCGGCGGGCGTGCGTCCGGGGGAGCCCGAGTCCGCCTCCGCTCCTGACGAGGCGTTCTTCTTCGGTGACATCGATCCTCCATCGTGGCGCACATGGACTTTACACAAACGTGACAACGCGCTGCGGTGACCGCCGAACTGAAACGTATTAATCTGCGGCCACTCGCGCTACTACTAAAACGTATTAGATGGCCTGTCGCTCCTCCTCCGCGGAGAGAACCACGCATGCACAATCACTTCAGCAGGACACTCGAGCGGCTCGACCGCGTGCGCCGGGAGCGCATCCTTCCCCAGGTCCACCGCCGTCTGGGGGGCGTTGAGGTCGAGGCATGGGCGGTCGGGGACGACGCCGAGCCGGTGAGCCCCCGTCATGCGCTCGGGCTGGCACCGGAACCCCAGCGCGACCGTCCCGACTACCGCCCCTTCGCCCTGGGCGACCCCTGGGGGCCGGCGTGGTCCACGACCTGGTTCCGTATCCGCGGCGAGGTCCAGCCCCAGACGTCCGGAGCGATCGACCTCGTGCTCGATCTAGGCTGGTTCGACCACTCCGTCGGCGGTCACTGCGAGGGCCTGGTCTTCACGCCGGACGGCACCATCGTCAAGGGGCTGCACCCGCGGCAGACGGCGATCCGGCTCAACGAAGGTCCCGGGCTGCTCGACTCCGACGGCCGCTTCGAGCTGTACGTGGAGGCCGCGGCGAACCCGCTCCTGTTGGGGCTGCCGCCCTTCGTCGTCACCGAGCACGGTGAGAAGGGCGCACAGGAGCCGTTCGAGCAGTTCCGGTTGCGGCGTGCGGAGACCGCCGTGTTCTCGCCGGAGGTGTACGCGCTCCTGTCCGACCTGGACGTGCTCGGCGGCCTGGCCGCCGAACTCACCGAGGACGAGCCGCGCCACTGGCGGCTGCTCCGCGGAATCGAGCACGCTCTGGACGTTTACGACGAGGCGGACGCAGAAGGCAGCGCCCGCCGGGCACGCGCCGTCCTCGCCCCGCTCCTGGCCGCGCCCGCACACTCCTCCGCCCACCGCATCACCGCGGTGGGACATGCGCATATGGACTCGGCATGGCTGTGGCCGCTGCGTGAGACCGTGCGGAAACTCGCCAGGACCGTCTCCAACGCCCTCGCCCTGCTGGACGCCCATCCCGATCTCGTCTACACCATGTCGGCGGCGCAGCACTTCGCCTGGCTCGAAGAGCACTACCCCGAACTCTTCGCACGGGTACGGGACCATGTCGAGCGCGGACGGCTGGTGCCGGTCGGCGGGATGTGGGTGGAGCCGGACGGCGTCATACCCACCGGCGAGTCGCTGGTGCGCCAACTGACCTACGGAAAGCGCTACTTTCTCGACCGCTTCGGCATCGAGGCGCGGGAGGTGTGGCTGCCGGACTCCTTCGGCTACTCGGGCGCACTGCCGCAGTTGGCGCGCCGGGCCGGGGCCCGCTGGTTCCTGACCCAGAAGATCTCCTGGAACGACACCACGACCTTCCCGCACCACTCCTTCTGGTGGGAGGGCATCGACGGCACCCGGATCTTCACCCACTTCCCACCCGCCGAGACCTATGCCGCCGAGGTCACCGCCCGCGAACTGCGCCACGCGGTCACCACCTTCAAGGACAAGGCGATCGCCTCCCACTCGCTGCTGCCCTACGGCTATGGCGACGGCGGGGGCGGCCCCACCCGGGAGATGGCAGAACGGCTGCGCCGCTTCGCCGACCTGGAAGGTGCGCCACGCGTGGTGTCCCGGACTCCAGCGGAGTTCTTCGAGGACGCCGAGACGGAGCTGCGCGAGGTCGAGTCGGCCGCGCCGCCGCTGGCACCCGTCCACCGCGGCGAGCTGTACCTGGAGCTGCACCGGGGCACCCTGACCTCCCAGGTGGCGATGAAACGGCACAACCGGGCCTGTGAATCGCTGCTCCGGGCGGCCGAGTATCTGAGCGCGGCGGCCACGGTGCTGCGCGGGGCGCCCTATCCGAAGGATCGCCTCGACGAGATCTGGCGCGGTGTACTCCTGCACCAGTTCCACGACATCCTGCCGGGCACCTCGATCAGCTGGGTGCACCGCGAGGCCCGCGACACCTACCGGGCGACCGAAGCCCGCCTGCACGAGCTCATCGACGAGGCGGCCAAGGCCCTGGGCACCGCGACAGACGGAAGGACGCACGGGCAGACGGCAGAGTTGCTTCCTCCGTTCGTATCGTCACGCACCGCCGACGCCGAGAGCGAGCCGGACCCCGTCCGGATCGCCGACGGGGAAGCCGGTGCGACCGTCCTGGACGACGGCCTGCTGCGGGTCGTCATCGACGCCGACGGCCACCTCACCTCGCTCGTCGACCTGCGCGGCGGCCGTGAGGTGGTGCCGCCCGGCGAGCGCGCGGGCGTACTGCAGCTGTTCCGCGACGAGCCGGTGCGGTGGGACGCATGGGATGTGGACCGGCACGCCCTGCGGCACTTCCAGGTGGTCGACGACGTCACCAGCCGTACGGTGGTCCAGGACGGGCCCGACGCCGGCGTCGAGGTCGTCCGGCGGTTCGGCGCGTCGACGGTCACGCTGACGATGTGGCTGAGGGCGGGCACCGGACGGTACGAGACGGAGTGCGAGGTCGACTGGCAGGAGCGTGAGCGTTTGCTCAAGGTCGCTCTGCCGGTCCACGTCATGGCACGTACGGCCCGGTACGAGACGCAGTACGGCTACGTCGAGCGGCCGCTCCTGGTGAACACCGGGGCTGAGGACGCGATGTTCGAGGCCGCCATGCACCGGTACATCCAGGTGGCCGACGGCGCCTTTGGGCTGGCGATCCTCAACGACACCATGTACGGCGCCGACGCCCGCGCCGACCACGACTCCACCGTCGTCCGGCTGTCGCTGCTGCGCGGCAGCCGCTTCCCCGATCCGGACGCCGATGTGGGCCGCCACCACTTCCGCTGGGCGCTGCTTCCCGGTGCGGATGTGCCCGCCGCGGTGGAGGCCGCGTCCTTGTTCAACGCGCCCGACATCGCGGCGCTCCCACCACGGGAACCCCTGGTGGCCATCGAGCCGCTGACGGGCCACGCCATCGTCGACTGGGTCAAACTCGCCGACGACGGCTCCGGCGACCTCGTCGTACGGGTCTACGAGACGCAGGGCGCCCGGGCGCGCGCCCTGCTCCGACCCTGTGCCGGGCTCGCCGCGGACGCCGTCGTATGGGAGACCGACCTGCTGGAACGCGGACTCCCGACCGAAGAAGCCGCCGGAGAAGCCGTCGCGGACGCCGCCAAGGACCACCTGTCCACGGCCCTGCCCCGGACCTCGGCCGGCGCGCGCCGTCCCGCCGACGGCGCGGCCCTGGAACTCGGCCCCTTCCAGGTGGCGACCCTGCGCATCGCCCCCTGATCCGAAGGCGCCATCACACACCCCATGTGAGGAGAAGACGAATGAAGTCAGCGGGAAGACGGGCCGCGCTCACCGCGGGACTGGCCCTCGGTTCGTTGCTGCTGTCCGCCTGTGTCACGGGCGGCGGCGGTGGCGGCGACGACACCTCGGCGAAGGCACCGGACGGAAAGGTGTCCGGCAAGATCACCTTCCAGACCTGGAATCTGAAGAACGACAAGTTCACCTCGTACTTCAACGGCCTCATCGCCGCGTTCGAGAAGGCCCACCCGGGCACCGACATCAAGTGGGTGGACCAGCCCGCCGAGGGCTACCAGGACAAGCTGTCCGCCGACGCCGCGGCCAACTCCCTCCCCGATGTGGTCGACATGGGGCCGGAGGCCGCCTACACCCTGGCGCAGGCGGGCGTCCTGCTCGACCTGGGCAAGGCCGACCCCAAGGCCAAGGGCAAGTATCTGGACAAGGCGTGGGAGGCCATGACCTTCGACGGCCTGGGCGGTGGTACGTACGGCTACCCGTGGTACCTGAACACCGGTCCGTCCTTCTTCAACAAGGCCCTGTTCAAGAAGTGCGGGCTGAACCCCGACAAGCTGCCCGCCACCTACGCCGAGCTGTTCGACCAGGCGGAGACCATGGCGAAGAAGTGCTCGGACACGATGATGATCGCCAGGATGCCGGCCATCGAGACCTTCGGCGAGTACGGCGTGCCGCTCATGGACGAGCGCGGTGAGAAGTTCACCTACAACGACGCCAAGGGCGTGGAGTACGTCGAGCGGTTCCGCAAGCTGTACGCCAAGAAGGGGATGGACGAGGAGGCGCTGAACAACCTGCAGACCAAGGAGGTCGAGGAGTTCAAGGCGGGCCGCCTGGCCTATCTGCCCGGCAGCTCGTACACGCTGGACGATCTGAAGGCCACCGCGCCCGAGGTCTACAAGAACCTGGGCATCGGGCCCCGGATCAACAACAGCGCGCCCAACATGTACATCGAGTCCCTGGTCGTCAACGCCAGCAGCAAGAACCAGTCCCTGGCGCTCGCCTTCGCCAAGTACGTGACGGACTCGACCAACCAGCTTGCCTTCGCCAAGAAGGCGTCGGTCTTCCCCTCGTCGGCCGGGACGCTGGACGACGCGTACTTCACCAAGGACGACGGGGACCCGGCCACCAAGGTGCGGCTGGAGAGCACCGCCCAGGTGAAGAAAGCCGTCGTGTGGTGGCCGCCGGCGTTCTCCGGGTCGGCCGACAGCCAGACGCTGCGCGAGCAGATAGCGCAGGCGCTGCTGGGCAAGAAGTCGGTGAAGAAGGCGCTGGACGACTCCGTCAAGTACTCCAACGAGCGCCTGGACGCCAACAAGTGACCACCGAAGCCCGGCCTGGGACCTCCCTCAAGCGAGGCGGCGGTCGCCCGTCTCGCCGAGGGGGGAACGTCCTGGCCACGCACCGCTGGTTCCTGACCCCGTGGCTGTTTCTGCTGCCCGGGCTGACCGTCATCGTGCTCATGGTCATGGTGCCGTTCGCGAACACTCTGGGGCTGGCCTTCACGGACTCGACCCTGCTGCGGCAGGGGAGTTACGTCGGCTGGGAGAACTTCCACCGGATGTTCGCCGACGAGCGCTTCACCACCGCCCTGCTGAACTCCACGCTCTACACCGTGTGCGTGGTGCCCTGCATGGTGGTCCTCCCGCTCATCCTCGCCACGCTGGTGAGCGGCGCGGGACGGCTTTCGGGTTTCTTCCGCACCACGATGTATCTGCCCGTCGTCATGTCGCCCGTGGTCGTCGGGCTGATCTGGACGAACATGCTCGACAAGCGGGGTCTGGTCAACGCGCTGTTCGACACGCTCCACCTGGTCGCCGAGCCCGTACCGTTCCTCAGCGACCGGTGGCTGCTGCTCTTCAGCGCGATGTTCGTCACTGTATGGACCGGCCTGGGCTACTACATGGTCATCTACCTCGCGGCCCTGGCCAATATCGACCAGAGCCTGTACGACGCGGCGGCGATGGACGGCGCCGGTGTGGTGCGCACCTTCCTCAACGTCACGGTCCCCGGGGTGCGTTCGACGATGACGCTCATCGCCGTGCTGTCCTCCGTGGCGGCCTTCCGGGTGTTCGGCGAGATCTACGTCCTCACCGGCGGCACCGGGGGAGTGGGCGGCGGCGATCTGACCATGACCATGCTGATCCAGCGGGAAGGCACCGGGCTGCAGGCGCGCACCGGGTACGCGGGCGCGATCAGTCTCTTCATGTTCGTCGTCCTCGGCGCGCTGCTGCTCGTACAACTCGCCGTGCAGCGCAGGCAGAGGAGTTCCTGATGGCTCAGCTCTCTTCCCGCTCGCGCACCACGGCCACCCGGCGGCGCAGGGCCCGGCCGGGCTCCGTGGCGCGCTATCTCATCCTCGTACTCATGGCCGTGCTCCTCGCCGGACCGCTGGTGTGGCAGCTCTCGCTGTCCCTCAAAGGCTCCGGTGAACCGCTGTACACCCGGCCGCCCGCGGTGATCCCCGAACACCCCACGCTCGATCACTTCGCCACGGTGCTCGACCGCGTACCCGTGCCGCGCTATCTGCTGAACTCGCTGGCGGTGGCGGCCATGGCCGTGGTTGGCAACGTTGTCGGCGCCACCTGCGCCGGCTACGCCCTGGGCAAGCTGCGGTTCCGCGGCAGGGGCCTGGCCACCGCGGTCGTCGTGGCCGCCCTGCTGGTCCCGTCCGAGACCGTGCTGATCGCCCAGTTCCTCACGATCAGGACCGCCGGGCTGGTGAACACGCTGTTCGGGGTCGCCCTGCCGACCCTGGTGGCGGCGCTGAACGTACTGCTCATGCGCAACGCGTTCCGCAACCTTCCCGCGGAGTTCGAAGAGGCCGCCATCGTCGATGGCGCCAACGCCTGGCAGCGGTTCATCCGGGTATCCGTGCCGCAGGTCAAGGGCGTGATCACGGTGGTGGCGATCTTCGCCTTCGTCGGCTCGTGGAACGACTTCCTCTGGCCCCTGATCGTCCTGTCGGACGAACAGAACTACACCCTCACCGTCGGCCTGAACCGGCTGCGCGGCACCTTCTACGACGATCCGCGCCTGATCGCGGCCGGCACCATCATCGCCCTGCTTCCCATCGTGGCGTTCTTCGCCGCCTTGCAGCGCTACTTCTTCCGCGGGCTGGAAGCCGGCGGCCTGAAAGGTTGACATGCTGAGGTTTGGAGTCAACTACACGCCTTCCCAGGACTGGTTCTACTCCTGGCTGGCCCCGGACCGGGAGGCCACCCGCCGCGATATGAAGGCCCTGGCCGGCCTGGGCATCGACCACGTACGCATCCTGCCGCTGTGGCCCGTGGTGCAGCCGAACCGGACCCTGATCCGCCGCCGCGCCCTCCAGGACATCCGCGAGGTCGTGGAGATCGCCGGCGACGCCGGACTCGATGCCAGTGTCGATGTCCTCCAAGGACATCTGTCCGGCTTCGACTTCGTGCCGAGCTGGCTGGCGAACTGGCATCAGCGCAGCATGTTCAGCGACCCCGACGCCATCGCCGCCCAGGCCCTGCTGGTCGAGGCCTTCGACGAGCAGCTGCACGATCTGCCCAACTTCCTCGGGCTGACCCTGGGCAACGAGGTCAACCAGTTCACCTCGGCGGTGCACCCCAACCGGATGCCCGCCACCACCCCCCAGGTGACGTCCTGGCTCGACGCCCTGCACGGCACCGGGCCGCGCGACCCCCGCCACTTTCGGCTCAACGCCGAATACGACGCCGTCTGGTACGCCGACGGCCACCCCTTCGTCCCGGCCCACTCCAGCCGGTACGGCCAGATGAGCGTCGTGCATTCGTGGATCTTCAACGGTACGGCGCAGGGCTACGGAGCCATGTCCCATGAGAGCGTCCATCACGCCGCCTACCTCATCGAGCTCTCCCGCGCCTTCGCCACCGACCCCGCCCGCCCGGTGTGGCTCCAGGAGGTCGGAGCCCCGCTGAACCACCTCACCGAGGACCAGGCGCCCGATTTCTGCGAACGGACGGTACGGACCGCGGCCGACAGCGAGGCGCTGTGGGGGATCACCTGGTGGTGCTCGCACGATGTGTCACGCCGACTCGGGGACTTCCCCGATCTCGAGCACAGCCTCGGTCTGATCGACGCCGATGGCGCGGTGAAGCCGATCGGACGGCGCTTCGCCGCGCTCGCCGACGAGCTCCGCGACCGACCCCGCCCCTCGCCTCGGCGTGAGGCCGTCGTGATTCCGGTCGACGACCAGGACGTCCCCGTATCCCGCGCCGAACTCGCCCCGGGCGGCGGCGTGTTCGAGACCTGGATGGACCGTGCCCGCGCCGGAACGCGCCCCGCCCTGGCCACAGCCACATCCGCCGCCGACCCGGACGCGCTGAGCGCCCGCGGCATCGAATCCCTCATCCACGCCGAACCGACCGGGCGCACCTTCTACAGCTCGGTCAGCGATGCGGAAGTCCTCAACCGAGCACACACTCAGGCCGGATCACACTAGGGAAAGCGAGGAAAGCTATATGGCACGACAAGGCAACACCAGACGACGGGCCTCGGTCCGTGCACGCACCGGTGCCCTGGCAGCGGCACTGGCCCTGACCCTGGGCGCGGGCACCGCCGTGGCCAGTGACACCCTCCCCTGGCCGGGGGAGAGCGCCGTCGGCGCCAACCAGCCCTACCAGCACGGCTACTCCTCCACCGACCTGCTGCGCTGGAACCCCGCCGACGACACCGACGCCGAGCTGCTGCGCGCCAAGGTGCCGCTGCAGACCCGGATAGCCCCCGATGCCACCACCCAGCGCAACCCGGCGCTGCCCGCCGACACCCAACAGCTCACCCTCGCGGGCGACTACGGCAACGCCTTCTTCGAGAGCCACCCGTACACCAACGAGTTCAGCCAGTACCTCTTCAACTACTGGCAGTACTCCGATGTGTACGCGTCCTGGCACGGCATGCCCACCGAGGGCGTGCCCGTGAACTACTACGACCCCAACCTCGACTGGAAGGAGAAGTGGTTCGAGTTCGGGGCGGTCAACCTGCCCAACCCCGGCTACACCAACGCCGCCCACGCGAACGGCGTGCGGTCGCTGGGCTGCATCTTCTTCTCCCCGAACGACCGCGGCGACCAGACGTACTCCGAACTGCTCGTCCGGGACGCCGCCGGCAACTTCCCCGCCGCCGCGAAGCTCGTCGAGGTCGCCAAGTACTACGGCTTCGACGGCTACTTCTTCAACCAGGAGGACGCGGTCGCCGCGGCCGACATCCCCACCTTCAAGCGCTTCCTCAAGCAGCTGCGCGCCGGCGGCCTGTATGTGCAGTGGTACGACTCCATCGACAACACCAGCGGCAGGGTCTCGTACCAGAACGAGTTCAACGCGGTCAACGCCCCGTTCGTCCGGGACAAGGCCGAGGGCGATGTGTCCGACTCGGTCTTCCTCAACTACTGGTGGGACAAGTCCAAGCTCACCCGGTCGAAGAGCTACGCGGAGAGCCTGGGCCTCAACTCCCGTAAGAGCGTCTTCGCCGGCGTAGAGGCGGGCATGTACCAGTTCGACCAGCCGTACAACCTCGACAACAACCTCGGCACCGACGGCGCGCCCATGAACGCCATCGCCACGCTCGGTGCCGACTTCGTCTCCTCCGACTACGCGAACAAGACCGACGACAAGGCCCAGTCGGCGGTCTTCGACCGGGAACGCCGCTGGTGGACCGGCTCGTCCCAGGGGTCCACCACGCCTGAGGGCAGTTGGAAGGGCATCTCGAAGTACGTCGCCGAGCGCTCGGTCATCAAGGGCAGCACCTTCGCGACCTCGTTCAACACCGGACACGGCCTGTCGACCTGGAGCGACGGCAAGCTCTCCAACGACGCCGAGTGGGGCAACATCAACCTCCAGGACATCCCGGTGACCTGGCAGTGGTGGATCGACGCCGCGAGCTCGCCGCTCAAGGCCGACTTCGACTACGGCCCGAAGTACACGCCCGCCGGCCGCTTCTCGTACCAGAAGATCGGGGCGTACAACGGGGGCAGCTCGCTGGTGCTCAGCGGCAGGCTCGACAGTGACAACACCGTACGTCTCTACAAGTCCGACCTGAGCGTCAAGGCGGGGTCGTCCCTCTCCCTGACGTACAACAAGCCCTCGGCGGACGACGACTCGCAGCTCCGGCTCGCGCTGGTGCTGGCCTCCGATCCGAGCAAGGTGGTGCAGGTGCCGCTGTCCGGCTCCGGTAAGCGCACCGAGGGCTGGACCACCGTGTCCGCCGACCTGTCGAAGTACGCCGGTGAGCACATCGCCTCGCTGGGCCTCGTCGTCGCCGCCGGGGCACAGCCGATCGAGAACTACCAGGTCAACCTGGGGGCCCTGGCCCTGCACGACGGCGTCGACCGCACCCCGGCCAAGCCCGAGAAGCTGCGCATCGACCAGTTGCTGCCGGGCAGCGACGAGCTGTTCCTGTCCTGGCAGCGAAGCGACTACGACACGGTCCGCCGCTACGACGTCTATCTCGACGACACCTACCTCGGTGGCATCTACGACGACGTCTACTACGTCAAGCGGTTCACCGCCACCTCAGGGACGATCAAGCTCGTCGCGGTCGGCCCGGACGGATCCCGGAGCAAACCCGCGACCGTGCCCTTCGATCTGTCCTCGGCCCCGGCCGACCTGACCGCCAAGGCAGGCTCCGACGGGACGCTGAAGGCGACATGGTCCCCGAGGCAGACCGGTCAGCCACTCACGCTGGAGGTCCGCAGCCTCGACACCGCCAACCCCTTCACCAAGAAGGTCACGGTGACCGGTCAGCAGACGAGCGCGACCCTGACCGGCGTACCCGTCAACGGGGACGAATATCTCCTCACCGCGAAGACCGAGAACGGCACGGCCACAGGTGTACGCGGCACCTTCGCCGACACCGAGATCAGCCCCTACCCCGCCACCGCCGTCAAGATCTCGGGCAACACCTTCACCTTCTCCCGCCCGACACTTGCCGACTGGCACACCTTGACCGTGCTGGAGGACGGGCAGGCCAAGTCGTTCGCCACGACGTACGGGTCGGGCAACAAGCCGTATATCGTCCGCGGCCGCACCACCCGCCCGGCGATGACGGTGACCATGACCGGCTCCACCAGCAAGGTCGTCGCCGTGCTGGAGGACTACGCCGGGAACAAGGTGACGACGGTGCTGCGCGGCAACTAGAGCGCGTAGCGGGAAACGCGAAAGGCGGCCTGCCCGCGCTTGGACGATCGGGACTCGCGCGGGCAGGCCGAGGACGCCGCGCCCACCGGCAACGCCTGGAGCTGATCCGGCGTGGCGGGGTCGGTTACGCCGGCTGATTGGTCGGGAGGTCGGCGATCGGCGCGCTCACGGCTGTAGGGACGGCGGCCATGAGATCCGCCGTATCGATCTCGATGCTGCTGTCGGGCCGGCCGCTGCCGCAGTGCACCCGCCCCAGCCCGCTTATGGTCTCGTCGAACACCACCGCCGCGGCGCGGTCCGCGGACACGGGGCAGACCCCGCCGGGCCGCATCCCCGCCCGCGCCAGCCGGTCGGCCCCGGCCGGGGACAGATCGGCGCGGCGGATCCCGGCCGCGCGGGCCAGCGCGCCGTACCGCAGCCGCGCGTGGCCGGGCAGCGCCGCCAGCAGGAGTTGGTCCTCGGGGGTGACGAAGGCGAGGGTCTTGACGGTCTGCTCCAGCGGAACGCCCAGCGCGGCGCACGCCTCCAGGGAGCCGAGCGCGTCGGGGTGTTCATGCAGCCGGAAGGGCGCGCCGAGCGCCGTAAGGATGTCCAAGGGGCCGATGGGGGAGGGGTCGTTCATCTCGCCGAGATTACCGTGCGTGGAAAGTCGCGGGTTCTCATTGCGGGACGTCATTGCGGGATGTCATCGCGGGAGGTTCAGCCGCTGACGACCGGCTCACCTGTACGTATACTCCCTGGACTTCCCGCCTCCTTCGCCCCGGAGCTGACAGCGTGACGAACGTGCACCACCCCTCGCCGGTCGACGGCCCATCGTCTCTCACCGGCTGCCCGGCGCACCCCGGCGCCGTACGGATGCACACCGAGGAGCTTCAGGCCGACCCGGCGGAGCTCTACCGGCGGTTGCGCCGGGACCATGGCGCGGTGGCGCCGATCCTGCTCGACGGCGACATCCCCGCCTGGCTTGTGCTCGGCTACCGGGAGTTGCACCGTGTCACCTCCGATCCCACGCTCTTCGCCCGTGACTCGCGCCGCTGGCACGCATGGGAGTACATCCCGGCCGACTGGCCGCTGATGCCGTTCGTCGGCTACCGGCCGACCATGCTGTTCGCCGAGGGCGCCGAGCACGAGCGGCGGGCCGAGGTGATGTTCGACGCGCTGGCGTCGGTGGACCAGTTCGAGTTGCGCGCCGAGTCCGAGCGCGTGGCCGACGAGCTGATCGACGCCTTCGCGGGCAGTGGCCGCGCCGAGCTGGTGGCCGACTACGCGAGCCAGGTGCCGATTCGGGTGGTGACCCGGCTGTTCGGCCTGGCCCCGGACACGGCGGTGGCCATCCAGCGCGACACGGTCGAGATGGTCAGCGCCAACGAGGGCAGCGTGGCCGCGTACCAGCGGGTGCACAACCGTATGGTGACGCTGATGGCCGAGGTGCGGAGCGACCCCGGTATGCCTGGCATCCCGGCGCAGATGGCGGCGCACCGGGCGGCGCTCACCGACGAGGAGATCGTCAACGATCTGATCGGCACGGTGTACGCCAGCCATCAGAGCACGACCGACTGGATCGGCAACGCGCTGGGGCTGATGCTGACGGACGAGCGGTTCGCGGTCACCATGGCCGGTGGGCGGCGCAGCATCGGCCAGGCGCTGAACGAGGTGCTGTGGGAGAACACCCCGGTTCCCGCCTTCATCGGGCGCTGGGCGGCCGGGGACACCACTCTCGGCGGACAGCCCATCAAGAAGGGCGACTGCCTGGTCCTGGGCCTCGCGGCGGCCAACGCGGATCCGAGCGTACGGCCGGATTTCCGGGCCGGCGCGGCGGGCAACCAGGCCCATATGTCGTTCAGCCACGGTGAGCACAGCTGCCCGGTGCCGGCCCGGGAGCTGGCCGAGGTGATCGCCATGACGGCGATCGAGGTGCTGCTCGACCGGCTGCCGGATGTGGTGCTGGCCGTGGCGCCCGAGGAGCTGGTGTGGCGGTCCTCCATCTGGTTGCGGGGCATCGCGGCCCTCCCGGTGGAGTTCACCCCCGCTCTGGGCTGACCCGGGTTCTGGGCTGACCCGGGCTCCGGGGCGGCGGGGCTTCGGGCACACCTTCTTCGAAGGTGTCCGTGAAGGCCCCGCCCCCAGGCGCTTTCGAGATTTCGAACGCTATTCGCAATACCGTAAGTTGGTGCTAGCTTCGTGTTGTCATGTACTGGTTCATCGAGGAGGTGTTCGGTGGATAGTCGCAAGATGACGCGCCGTGCGGTGCTGACCGCGACGGCGGGGATGGCAGCGTTGGGCTCCGGGGTGTTGACGGGGGTCGCCGAGGCGGCGACGGGGGCGACGGCGCGCTCGGCCGCCGCCCCGCCGTCCAAGACCGTGCGAGTGTTCTGGCTCAAGCCCACGGATGTGGCACTCGACCAGCGGTACCCCGATGGCATCACCAATGTGATGAAGGAGGCACAGCGCTACTACCGCCAGGAACTCGGCAAGACCTTCACGCTGAACAACCCGGCGGTCGAGGTGGTCAACGGCGACCACAACCGGGCCTGGTACGAGAACACGCGGAACGGCGACGACCCGTACTGGTGGGTCGTCTTCAACATGCAGCAGGAACTGATGCGCAAGCTGGCTCTCAACGCCCCGGACTCGCGCTGGCTGTGCGTCGGCGAGATCAGCGCCGAGCAGCAGGGCGTCTCCGGTGGCGGCGGTGGCGGCGGCTGGGTGATCCTCAGCGGTCACGACGCCGACGGTGCCGCCGGTACCAACGGCAATATGAACCGGTGGTACGGCGGCATGGTGCACGAGCTGGGCCACGGCTTCGGGCTGCCCGACTCCACGTCCACCGACGGAACACCGATGTCCGCGTCGTTCTACGACTACCCGAACTGTCACTTCAGCCAGTCCCAGAAGAACGGGATCCTGAACGGCCCGTACGGCAGTTTCCTGTCCTGAGCCACCGCTGACCGGGAGCCGCTCACGCCGGTCGGCGGTCAGCCGGCCGGCGTCTGCTCCCGCTCCTTCCGCGGCTGCCGCGGGTTCGCCTCCTCCCGCAGGCCGAGGCGGGAGTGCAGCCGCCGGAGCCGCGGCGGTGCCCACCAGGTGGCCCCGCCGCCCAGCCGCATCGCGGCGGGGAGCAGCACACCGCGGATGAGCGTCGCGTCCATCAGGACCGCGAGCGGCAGCCCGACACCGTACGCCTTCACCAGGGAGATGTCCGACGCCGTGAACCCGAGGAAGACGATCGAGATGGCCACCGCGGCGGCGGTCACGATCCGCCCCGTGTGCTCCAGAGCGTGGGTCACGGCCTTCGTCGGGGAGCCCGTCAGCTCGTACTCCTCCCGCATACGGGACAGCAGAAACACCTGGTAGTCCATGGCCAGACCGAAGGCGAGGCCGAAGAGGATCACCGGGATCGTCGCCGCGATATTGCCGGTCGCGGTGAAACCGCCGAACAGCCCCGCCAGATGGCCGTCCTGGAACACCCACACCAGCGCGCCGAACGTCGCCGTCAGACTGAGCAGGCTGAGCACCACGGCCAGGAAGGGCAGCAGAACGCTCCCGGTGACCAGGAACAGCAGCACCAGCATCGCGAGCAGCAGCGTGCCCAGCGCGTACGGCAGCCACTCCACCAGAGCGGACGCCGCGTCCTCGTTGGTGGCCGCCATGCCGCCCACCAGGACCTCGAACGGCGCCTCGCTGTCCCTGATCTCGCCGACGATATGCCCGGCCTCGTCCGGGCTGTCCGACGCCGGCAGCACCGAGAAGTAGACGGCGCCCTTGCCGGCGAAGCCCTGTGACTGCTGGTCAGCGGGGGTGACGAGGTCGCCTTCCGCGTAGCTTCCGGTGGAGGTGCGCACCGCGGCGACACCGGGCAGCGATGACAACCGCTTCGCGTACCCCTCGACGGCCTTCTCGTCCGATCCGCCCTCGGGTGCGATCACCACCAGCGCGTTCTGCCCGCTGCCGACGAAGTCCTCCTTGACGGCGGTGGCGACCCGGCGCGCGGACGACGACTCCGACATCACGCGCTCGTCCGGCATACCGATGTTGATGCCGAGGAACGGTGCGCCGAGCAGCAGCAGAAAGAGCGTGACCGCCGTGGCGATCGGCAGGGGACGCCGCATCACCAGCGTCGCCAGGCGGTGCCAGAACCCGTTCGCGGCGGCACTGTTGCCCTCCGCGGCCCCGACGGCGCGCTCCTTGCGGCCGATGACCCGGCCGCGCTCGATCCGGTCACCCAGCATGGCGAGCACCGAGGGGAGCACGAGCAGCGCGGCCGCACCGGACAGCACCGCGGTCAGCGCGCCCGCGTAGCCCATGGACCGTACGGCCAGCAGCGGGAACCACACCATGGAGCTGGAGGCCACCGCGACCGTGAGCGTCGAGAAGAGCACCGTCCGTCCGGCCGAGGTCATCGTCGCCCGCAGCGCCTCCTCGGTCTGCTTCCCGGAGGCCAGTTCCTCCCGGTAGCGGTTGACGAAGAGCAGGCTGTAGTCGATCGCGAGCCCCAGACCCAGCAGGGTCACGACGCTCGCGGAGAGGGATCCGACGGCCGTCACCTCCGCCAGGAGCCACATCAGCCCCATGGAGAGCATCATCGCGACGATGGCGACGATCAGCGGAAGGGCGGCGGCCATCAGACTTCCGAAGACGAAGACCAGCACGACCAGGGTGAGGGGGATGGCGATGATCTCGCCGGTCTGGGCGTCCTTCTGGCCCTGCTCCAGAAACTCGGCCTGGAACTTCGTATTGCCGCCGAACGTCACGTCGAGACCGGCTCGTTCGCCCTCGTAGGCATCGGCCAGCTCGGCCACGCGCTTCTGCGCCGTGGAGTCGTCGCCGGTCACCGTGCCGGTGATCAGGGCCGCATCGCCGTTTCTGCTCTTCATCCGGGGCGGTTTGCCCGCCGTCCAATAAGAGGTGACGTTCTCGACCCCGGGCTCCTCGCTCAGCTCCTGGGTGAGCTCGCCGGCCGCGGTCCGGGCGGCGGGATCGTCCACGCTGCCGTCGACGGTGACGAGCACGGTGAGGTTGGGCTGGCCTTGGCCGAACGTGTCGGAGAGCATCTTGACGGCGTGTCCGGACTCCGAGTGCGGGTCGTCGAACCCGCCCGCGGCCAATTTGCTGAAGAGGGTCGTACTCGCGATTCCTCCGGCCACGGCGAGTACGAGACTCACCACAAGAACCGCCACTCGGCGCCGTATGACCAGTCTGGCCAGCCTGTCAAGCATTTTCCTGTCCCTTTCGAAGTGCGGCATCTGATGCATCACCGACTTCTCGACGGACCGGGGTGCCTCGGATGTGACATCGCGGTGGGGCCCTGGGGGCCTTCGGCCGTGCCTCAAGGGCCTGCCCGGCGGGGGCCGCCGGGGTAGAGTGCCGTGCCCTCGCGCATTTTCAGCCGTAACTGACGCCGGTTTACGTTGACCCGGAAATCCATGTATGGCAGAACTATGTCAGTTTGAAGTGACGGGGACTGAAAACGGACTATGGACCACCGCTCACCGGAGGAATAAAGTGGCGCACGTCACAGTGACTGCTTTCTCCGGTGCAGGCTAAGCTGCCTCCGTCGAGGCATCCCTTTCCATGCGAGTCCACCGACTGTCGACGCGAAGAAAATCACGGAACAGCGCGATTCCTGTTTTCCTTCCCCGAGCCAGGGCCGCCATGCGCGCCGCCCGGCCATCGACGAACTGGATTTCCCCCATGCCCACAGGGATCATCAGCATCGGATCTCATATACCCGATCACGTGGTCGGAAACGACCAGATAGCCGAATGGGCCGGCGTATCGGAGGAATGGATCCACGAACGCACGGGAATTCTCGAGAGACGTTATGCGAGCACCGGCACGGCCACCTCGGATCTCGCGGTGCACGCGGTGCGGCAGATCTTCTCCGAATGCGACGGCGCCGCGGAGCTGATCGACGCTCTGATACTGGCCACCTGTACGCCCGATGTGCCCCAGCCGGCGACGGCCGCCATCGTGCAGCACAAACTCGGGCTCCGCGTCATGCCGGCCTTCGATGTCAACGCGGTATGCAGTGGCTTCCTGTACGGCATGGCCGTCGCCGACGGTCTGCGGTCGGCGTCGCCGGATACCGAACATGTGCTGGTGGTGGGCGCCGATATGTTCTCCACCATCATGGACCGCACCGACCGGAGCACCGTGAGCCTCTTCGGCGACGGCGCCGGAGCCGTGCTGCTCGGCCCCGTACCGGAGGGCTACGGACTGCTGGCCATGCGGACCATCAGCGATGGCGCCCTCCACCATCTCGTCGGCGTGCCGGCCGGCGGCACGGCTCTGCCGCTCGATCGGGCCGCGCTCCAATCCGGGCAGAATTTCCTGAAGATGGACGGGCGTGCGATCCGGCAGTATGTGCACACGACGCTGCCCAAGATCGTGGACCAGGTCCTGGACGACGCCGGTCTTGACCTGGGAGGAATTGACCGGTTCATCTTCCATCAGGCGAACCCCCGCCTGTTGGAGTCCTTCGCCGATATGACGGGAATCGACCGTAAGCGTATGCCGCTCACCGCTCCCCACCTGGGGAACACCGCGGGCGCCTCCATTCCCGTCACCCTGTGCGCGGCAGACCGGGACCGGCCCCTGGAGCGAGGGGAAAACCTCCTGCTGGCCTCCATCGGCGGCGGTATGAACGCCGCCGCGGCACTGGTGCGCTGGTACTAGTCCGCCCTCGCCACAGGTCCTTCGCGTTCTTTCGTCCGCGGTCCCTCTCATTCCTTCGCTCGACCGGTAGCCGGCCCTCAACGTCTCACCCGGAGATCGTGACAATGAATTCATCCGAGCCGCCCTTCCCTTTGACGCGATATCAGCTGGACATCTGGGTCTCCGCCGCACAGTCCGAGGAATCACCGCAGTACAATGTCTCATTTCACGAGAAGCTCACCGGGGATGTGAATCTCGGTGTCCTCCGCCAGTGTGCCGAGCGGGCCCTGCGGTGTCATGACGCTCTGCGCCTGCGATTCGACGACCAGGACGGGACACCCCGTCAGTGGGTCGAACCCCAGCCGCCCGCTGTGGAAACGACCGACCTGTCACGGGAAAGCGATCCGGCGGAGGCATGCCGCCGCTGGGTGCGCGCATTCCAGCAGTGCCCGATGCCGCTGCGCGATCAGCCCATGGTCCGGGTGGCGATCCTGGTGGAGGGCCCCCGCGTGACGCACCTCCAACTGGTCGCGCACCACCTGGTGATGGACGGCTGGTCGCTCACCAAGGTGAGCGCCCGGATTCTCGACGATTACGCGTCGAGGGTGGCGGGCGGAGCCGTCGCGGAGAGCGGCGCGCCGTCGTACCGCTCGTTCTCCGCGCGGGATGCCGCCTACCAGGGATCCGGAGAGAACACCGCGGACCTGGAGGCCCGCCGCTCCGCCCTCGTCGGCGCGGTCCCCGCGCTGTTCCCCAGGAAGCCGGCGAGCGCCCCCCGCGCGGGCGCGCGCCACTCCTTCACCCTGGACCGTTCCTGGGCGGAACGCGTCCGCAGGGCCCAACTGCCGCTGTTTCCCTATGTCGCCACCATGCTGGGCGCGTATCTGACGCGAGTGCATCGCACTGAGGAGATGATCCTGGGCGTTCCGGTCCTGAACCGGCCGGATGAATTCATGGACACCGTCGGGCATTTCGCGAACACGCTGCCCCTGCTTCTGCCCGCCCACGACGGGAAGCCGCTGCGCGACATCGTCAACCGGACGCGGAGCGCCACCCGTGCCCTGCGCCGACACGAGCGGGTCGCACTGGGGGACGTCGTACGCGCGTTACCCGGACTCCACGGCAGCAACCGGCAGTTGTTCGATGTGACGTTGTCCTATGTCCGGGCCGGACGCCCGGACCCCGGCCCGGGCATCGACCTCGAGACGTGGATGGAATCGCCCTGCCATGAGCAGGATGCCCTCTCGGTGGTGGTGCTCGACTTCGACAACGCGCAGGAGATCCGCTTCGACCTGGACTATGCCACGGATGTCTTCGACGACGACTTCCCCATCGAGGCGATGGCCGGGCACCTGAAGTGTCTGCTGGAGGAGGGCGTGGACCTGGCGGACGGGCCGGTGTCCGCGGTGCCGATGCTCCCGGCCTCGGAGCGGGAAGAGCTGATCCGGCGCGGCCGGGGTGACCGCGTCGCGTATCCGCGGGACGCCACCCTCTCGGGGCTCTTCGAGCGCCAGGTCGCCCGCGGTCCGGAGCGGATCGCCGTGCTGGGTCCCGGCCCGGACGACGCCCTGACCTACGCCGAACTCGACGCACGGGCCAACCAGGTCGCCCGGGCGCTGCGAGCGGACGGCGTGGGCCCGGGCGACCGGGTCGCCGTCTCGCTGGAGCGCGGCCCCGACCTGCTCATCGCGCTGATGGGCGTGGGCAAGGCGGGCGGCGCCTATGTCCCGGTGGACCCGGGATATCCGCGCGAGCGCATCCGCTTCCTGCTCGACGACAGCCGTCCGGCCGCCGTGCTGGTGTCGGACGAGCGCATGCCGGAGAGCGCGGTGGCGGCGGGCGTGCCCGTGCACCGCGTCGCGGATCTGCTGCACGGCGACGACTCCCCGCTCGATCGGGCGGCCGACGGCTCGGACCTCGCGTATGTGATCTACACCTCCGGCTCCACCGGCAAGCCCAAGGGCGTCCAGGTCCGGCACCACTCGGTGGTCAACCGGCTGGCCTGGATGCAGCGCGCGTACCCGATCGGCGAGGGCGACGTCCTGCTGCAGAAGACACCCGTGTCCTTCGACGTGTCCGTGTGGGAGCTGTTCTGGTGGGCGGTCGAGGGAGCGAGCGTGGCCCTGCTGCCGCCCGGCGGTGAGAAGGACCCCCGGGTGCTCGGCCGGACCATCCACGACCGGCGCGTCACCGTCGCGCACTTCGTACCGTCCATGCTCGGCGCCTTCCTCGACGCCGCGGAGCAGACCCCGGACCTGCGCGACCGGACGGAGCCGCTGCGCCGTGTCTTCTGCAGCGGAGAGGCGCTGCCGGCCGCCCGCGTCGACCGGTTCAACCGGCTCTTCCATGGCGGGAAGCGCGCCACGCCGGACCTGGTGAACCTGTACGGCCCGACCGAGGCGACCGTCGATGTGACCTTCCACGACTGCCCCGGGGACCCCGGCCGCCCCGTCGGCCGCGTGCCCATCGGACGGCCGATCGACAACACCTGTCTGTACGTGGTCGGGGAGGACGGGCAGCCGCAGCCCACAGGTGTCCCGGGCGAGCTGTGGATCGGCGGCGCCGGGGTGGCCGCGGGATATCTGAACCGGCCCGACCTGACGGCGGAGCGGTTCATCGCCGACCCGTTCACCGGTGAAGGCCGTCTGTACCGCACCGGTGACCTCGTACGGTGGCTCGCCGACGGCTCCCTCGAATACCTCGGCCGCCTCGACGACCAGGTGAAGATCCGCGGGAACCGGGTGGAGCCGGGCGAGGTCGGCAGGGCCCTGATCGCTGTGCCCGGCATCCGGGACGCGCTGGTCGTGGACCGCACCGACGATGAACGGGGTGTCCACCTGGTCGGCTACTACGTCGCCGACGACGAGATCGACGCCACCGACGTACGGCGCCAACTTGCCGATGAATTACCGGAGTTCATGATCCCGGCACTGCTGATGCGGCTCGACCGCATTCCGCTGACCCCCAACGGCAAGGCGGACCGCCGGGCGCTGCCGGAACCGGTGGCCCGCGGCGGCGCACCGGCCACACGCCCGCTCTCCCCCGCGGAACAGATCCTGGCGGACGTATGGTCCGAGGTCCTGCGGTGCGGTCCGGTGGGCGCCGAGGACGACTACTACGCGCTCGGCGGCGACTCGCTGCAGATGCTGCGGGTCCGCGCCCTGGCCGAGCAGCGTGGTCTGCGCTTCCCACTGGCCGATCTCGTACGGCACTCCACCGTCGCCCGCCTGGCCGCGCGGGCCGTCCTCGACGCAACCCCCTCCGCCCCCTTGGAGGAACCGAGCCCCTTCGACACCGTCTCCGGTATCGACCGGGCGCGGCTCGGCGCGGTCTCGGACGCCTATCCGCTCACCCGGATGCAGCTCGGCCTGATCTACCACAGCCGTCAGCGCCGGGGATCGTCCCTGTACAAGGACGTGTTCCGCTATACGCTGCGCTGCGACTGGGACGAGGGACACTTCCGCGCGGCCTTCGGCGGGCTCGTACGGCGCCATCCGGCGCTACGCACCGGCTTCGGCCTGGCCGGGTTCACCGAACCGCTGCAGCTGGTGCACCCGGCGACGGACGATGGCTTCGACGGCCTCGACATCGTCGATCTGCGGTCCCGTGACGCCGACGACGCGGAAGCGGAGGTGGCGCGGCATATCGAAGAGCGCCGCCACCACGAGTATCCCATCGATACCGCCACCGCCACCGCCCCGCTGTACGCGCTGCGCGTCCACGTCCGCCGCAGCGCGATCGACCTGGTCCTGAGCTTCCACCACGCCCTGTTCGACGGGGCGAGCGTCGCCAACCTCATGGGCGAACTGCTGCGTGACTACGGGCATGCCCTGGGCCTGCACCCGACCCCGGCGCCCGAGGTCCGCCTGCCCTCGCCCGCCGCACACCTGCTGGCCGAACGCCGGGCCCTGGCGTCGGAGGCCGACCGCCGGTACTGGCGCAAGGAGCTCGCCGGAGGCGAACCCACCGCGCTCGGCTCGTACCGCCCGCACCAGCCGCCGTCGGCCGCGGGCGTACGCGGATCGCACCGCTTCGATCTGCCGGCCCGGCTCGGCGACGACGTACGGGCCTTCGCCCGCGCTCAGGCGCTGCCGGTGAAGTCGGTGCTGTTCGCGGCCCACTGCATGACCCTGCGGCTGCTGTCCGGGCGTGACGACATCATGACCGGTCTCATCGCACACGGCCGCCCGGAACACCCGCATGCCGAGCGCATGGTCGGACTGTTCCTCAACACCCTGCCCATGAGGGTGAACACGGCCCAGGGCAGCTGGCTGGACGCGGTACGGGAGGCGTTCGGGCGCGAGCAGAGCGCGTATCCCCACCGCCACTACCCGATCAGCGCCATCCAGGAGGCGCACGGCGGCGGTCCGCTGTTCGAGACGGTGTTCAACTACGTACGGTTCCAGCAGCTCACGGACGCGCTCCGGGAGCCGGGGCTGGAGCTGACGGAGCTGCGCACCGTCGAGGAGACCAACTTCTCGCTACTGGTCAACGCCGTGACGGACCCCGTCGACCAGAGCATCTGGCTGCGTATCGACAACGACGGACAGACGGTCACCCGGGACCAGGTCGGTGTGTTCGCCGACTACTACACCCGGGTCCTGGGCCGTATGGTCCACCACCCCCTGGAGCAGCCCGGCTGGGACTTCCTCACCGCCGTGCCACGGCCACTCCCCGCCGTCGGCACGGACGCGCCACCGAGCGTGGTGGACGGGTTCGCGCACCAGGCCGTACGCACCCCGGACGCCCTCGCCCTGGCAACCAAGGACGAAGAGTGGACCTACGCACGGCTCGACCGGACGACCGAGGCCGTGGCCCGCAACCTGCTCGCCCTGGGGGTGCGCCCCGGCGATGTCGTCGGTGTCGCGGCCGACCGGTCGCCCGAGGTGATCGCGGCCATCCTGGGCATCATGCGGGCCGGAGCGGCGGTCATGCCCCTGGACACCGGATACCCCGCCACCCGGCTCTCCTACATGATCGAAGCGGCGGATCCCCGCCATATCGTCACCACCGGCCGGCACGACGCCCTCCTCGGCCGCGCCTCGCGGATCGTACGGTTCGAGGAGATCGCCGAACCGCCCACCGGGGACACCTCCGCCCCGCCGCTCCCGGCGATCGCCCTGGACGGCACCGCGTGTGTCCTGTTCACCTCGGGCTCCACCGGGCGGCCCAAGGGGGTCGACATCCCTCATCGCACCCTGGCCACCCTCGTCTCCTGGCAGAACCGCGCCCCGAGCGCCGCGAAGGGCATCACCCTGCAGTACGCGCCGCTGAGCTTCGATGTCTCCCTCCAGGAGATCTTCTCCACTCTGTGCGCGGGCGGCACCCTCCGCCTGGTGCCGGAGGAGATCCGCAGGGACATGCCGGCCCTGGTGCGCCTGTTGCACCGGGAACGGGTCGAGCGCGTCTTCGTCCCCTCCATCGCCCTCCAGCAACTGGCCCTGGCCGCCGAGGCGCTGGGTCTCACCCCGGCCGCGCTGCGCGTCATCGTCTCCAGCGGCGAACAGCTGAGGATCACCGACGAGGTCCGCCGGCTGTGCTCGGCCCTGCCCGGGATGGTGCTGGAGAACCAGTACGGCCCCACCGAGACCCATGTGGTCACCCGCCACACCCTGACCGGACCGCCGGCCGACTTCCCGGACCTCCCCCCGGTGGGGACCGCCGTCGACGGCGCCCAGGTGGTCGTGGTGGACCCGCGGCTGCGTCCCGTGCCGCCCGGGGTGACGGGCGAGCTGTATCTCGGCGGCGCCACGGTCGCACGGGGATATCTGGGCCGCGACGATCTGACCAAGGAACGCTTCGTCACGCTGCCCGGCAGGTCCGGCCGCTTCTACCGCTCCGGCGACCTCGGCTTCGCCCTGCCGGGCGGCGACATCGTATGCACCGGCCGCGCCGACACCCAGGTCAAGGTCCGCGGATTCCGGGTCGAGACGGCCGAGGTGGAGCTGGCGATCCGCGACCTCGTCCCCCGCCACCCCGGTATCGCGGAGGCCGCCGTCGTCGCCCACAACCGCCCCGGCACGGACACGGTCCTGGTGGCGTTCCTCACCGGCGATCCGGCCACGGTGGACACCGGTGCGCTCCGCGGCCGGTTGCGCGAAACGCTCCCCGACTACATGGTCCCGTCCTACGTCCAGTGGCTCCCCGCCATGCCGTCCACCCCCAGCGGGAAACGCGATGACGCCGCCCTGCGGGCCATCCCCCTCGAAGCGCCGGCCGACCACGACACCACCCCGCCGCGCACTCCGCTCGAGAAGGCCCTCGCCGAAATCCTCGCCGACCTGCTGCAGCTGCCCGAAGTCGGCATCCACGACTCCATGTTCGACCTCGGCGGCACCTCACTGACCGCGATGCGGCTGATCGCCACCCTGGAACAGCGCTTCGGCACCGTCATCCCGCTGTCGGAGTTCATCGCCGCGCCCACCGTGGCCGCCATGGCCGACCGGCTGGGATCCGGCGCGGCGACACCGGCCCGCTTCGACCCGATCGTGCCGCTCAACCCGTCGGGTGGCCGGACCCCGCTCTTCATGGTCCACCCCATGGGCGGCAATGTGCTGTGCTTCCTGCCCTTCGCCAAACACCTCGACCCCGACCAGCCGCTGTACGCCCTCCAGGCGGCCGGCGCCGACCCCGGCACCGAACCGCTGGACACCATTCCGGACATGGCACGCAGCTACGTCGGCGCGGTCAAACGGATCCAGCCCGAAGGCCCGTACAAGATCAGCGGCTACTCCTTCGGCGGGTTCGTCGCCTTCGAAATGGCCCTGCAACTCCGCGCGCAGGGCGAGCAGGCGGACGTGCTGATCCTGGACACGGTCACCCTCAACCCCCGACTGCGCGAGCTGTACACCGACGACGCGCTGCTCGGCTGGTTCTTCTGGGAACTGCTCTGGCCCGTACGCGGCGGAGCCTCGCCCCTGGAGGAGATACCCGAGCACACCACCTCGCTCGACGAGAAGTTCGCACATATCGCACGGTGCGCCGTCGACCTGGGTGTGCTGCCCGCCGACAGCTCGGGGACCGTCATCCGGCGTCTGTTCCGCCTCTACCGGGCGAACTGGCTGGCCACGCTGGACTACCGGCCGGGCACCAACGACCAGGACGTCATCCTGCTGCGGGCCGACGAACCGCTCCCCGCAATCCTCGAAGCCATGCACGGCGCCGCGGGCAGCCTGCACTACGAACCCACCAACGGCTGGCAGCGGGTGACCACCGGCCGTATCCAGGTCATCGGCATACCCGGCGATCACCTCTCCATCATGGAGGAGCCCGGCGTCGCCCATGTGGCCAAGACCATGGCCGACATCCTGCACCCCGCAACCCATCTCCGAAGGGAAAACCGAGTTCTATGACATCCCACCGGCCCAAAGCAGTGGTCATCGGGGCAGGGATCGGCGGTCTCACGCTGGCCGCCGCGCTGCGCCAGGTCGACTTCGACGTCGAGGTGTACGAGCGCGCCACCGAACTGAAAGCCGCCGGCTCCGGCCTCGGCGTGCTGAGCAACGGCGGCGCCGCGCTGGAAGCCCTCGGCCTCGACATCGGCCTCGAAAAGCGTGGGCAGGTACTCCAGCGCTTCGGCATCAACGACGCCGAGGGCAACCACATCACCTGGTTTCCCATCCCGGAGCTGAGCGAAGAACTGGGGCTGCCGCCCACCGTGGTCATCAGCCGCAGCGCCTTGCAGCAGGGCCTGTTGGAAGCGGTGGGGGACACCCCCATCACCCTCGGCGCCGCCGCCGTCGGCTACGAGACCCGGCGGGACGGGGCGACCGTGCGCTTCGCCGACGGCAGCGAGGCCCACGGTGACATCGTCATCGGGGCCGACGGGATCAACTCCGCCATCCGCCGCCAGATCACCGGCCCGGAACCGGTGCGGGAGGCCGGATATGTGTGCTGGCTCGCCATCGTCCCGTTCAGCCACCCGAACTTCGAGACCGGCTCGGTCCTCCACTACTGGGGAAGCGGGCAGCGCTTCGGCCTGCTGGACGTGGGACACGGACAGACCTACTGGTTCGGCACCAAGAACATGTCCGTCGAACGGGCCGCCGACTGGCAGGGCACGAAGGAGGAGATCGTCCAGGCGTACGAAGGCTGGGCGGACGAGGTCCAGGCGGCCATCCGGGTGACCCCCGAAAAGGACATCATCGCCATCCCCGCCCGCGACCGCGACTTCCTGGAGCAGTGGGGCGACGGCCGCGTCACCCTCCTCGGAGACGCCGCGCACCCCATGCTCACCAGCCTCGCCCAGGGGGCCGGGATGGCCATCGAGGACGCCGTCGTCCTGGCCGGGACACTGGCCCGGGCCGGCGATCTGACCGCAGGACTGCGCAGCTACGAGGACCAGCGCCGCGAGCGCAACCGGGCCATGGTCCTCGGCTCCCGCGCGCTGAGCGAACAGGAGCAACTGGAGGACCCGGGGCAGCGGCACGAACGGGACGAGCAACTGCGCGCGACGACCTACGCGGCCTTCGCCGAGCAGCAGCGGGACGTCCTCACGTTCCCCGGGATCCACGCCTGACACCGCGACTGCCGTGACGGGCCACAGCGCACACCGCTGTGGCCCCGTGGCCCTCGGCCGATACCGTGACCGGCATGGACTTCTCTCTGCAACAGCTCCGTGGTTTCGTCGCCGTCGCAGAGGAACAGCACTTCGGCCGCGCCGCGGCACGGCTCAACATGACCCAGCCGCCGCTGACCCGCCAGATCCAGGCGCTGGAGCGAAGCCTGGGCGTCGTGCTGTTCGAGCGCACCGGCCGGGGCACCCGTCTCACCGCGGCGGGCCAGGCCCTTCTCGACCACTGCCGCCGGGTCCTGGCCCTGCTGGACGCCGCCCCGGTCGCCGCCCGCCACGCCGCCGAGGGCCGTACGGGGACCCTGCGGCTGGCCTTCACCGCGATCGGGGCGTACGCGATACTCGCCGACGTCCTCGACCTGGTGAACCGCCACCTCCCCGATGTCTCCGTGGAACTGACGGAACTCGTCAGCCCGGACCAGTTCGCGGCGCTGGCCGATCTGGAGATCGACATGGGCCTCGTCCGGCCGCCGATCCCCGACCAGTACCAGTCGGTCCTGGTGCACTCCGAGGACCTGGTGCTCGCCGTCCCCGCCGACCATGCGCTGGCCCGCGCCGAGGACCCCGTCGCCCTCGCGGACGTCGCCGACGACTACATCGGCTACACCCCCGAGGGCTCCCGGTATCTGCACGACATCTGCGCCGCCATGATCGGCGTGGACCGCTACGCGGTCAGCCAGCTGACCTCACAGGTGCCGACCATGCTGGCGCTGGTGCGGGCGGGGCTCGGCTGTGCGCTGATACCGCGCTCCATCATGACGATGGGGGTGCACGGCGTCCGGTACCGGGAGCTCGCCCCGGCCGACGCCCACTCCGTGACCCTGCACGCCTGTTGGAGCCCGGACAGCCCGAACCCCGCCCTGCACCGACTGGCCGCCGCCCTCACCCGCGAGCCACGGCTCGGGGTGTCCTGAACTCACAGACCGTCAACTCGCAGCCCCGTCAGCTCACAGTCCGTCGGCCACCATGGCGACGACGATCTGGACATGGCGGTCGGCGGCCGTGTTCGAGAACTCGTTCTCGTAGTTCAGACCGTAGGGCCAGAAGTGTCCGCCACCGGTGGACAGCGTGGCACCCGAACCGTCGAATCGCTTGACGAGCGCCGTGGCCTGCGCACCGCGCCAGGTGCCACTGCCGCCGAGAGAGGACCAGCCCGAGCTGGTGCCCACGCCGATGGTGTGGGCGATCTCGTGCAGAGCGGTCCGCTCGGTCATATAGGCGCGTTGGCCGAAGCGGATGGTTCCGTTGATGTTTCCGTCGGCGGTGGGCACACCGGGGTCGTAGCGCACCGTGATGTTCTTGCCCAGGTCGCTGAGGTTGTTGTACCGGGCCACCGCGGCGTTCATGGCCGCCGTGATGAGGTTGTAGGCCGTCTGCTGGTCCGGGGTGGGGTTGCCGGCCCGTTCGAGCGTCCAGGTGATGGTGGCCGCTGCAACCTGCTCCTGGGCCGCCGCAGGGGCCGCCGGTGCGGCCTGCGCGACACCCGGCCCGGCCAGCGCGGCGGCCACCAGCGCGGCGACGGCCGTCTTGTTGCGCCACGTACTCATGAGGGGTCCTCCTGTGGGGGGTGATGTGGGGGGTTGGGGGTGGGGCGGGGTGGGGTACGTCAGTGCCTCAGGTCCGCCCCGACCGCGGCCGCGACGACGCTGTCCCGTTCGGCGCGGCTGAACAGCCCCTCGGACAGCCAGGTGTCGGCGAGAGTGCGTACCGCCTGGACAAAGCTGCCGGAGGTGGCGAAGGGGGCCTGCGCCCAGAGCACGTCCAGGAAGGTGAGACCGTTGCCGCGGGCGCGGTTCGGTACGCGCGAGTCGGTCGCGCCGAACACGATGGTGGGCTCCGAGCGCTTGAAGTAGGCGTGGTAGGGCGCCACGTCCCCGACATAGAACGGTGCGAGGGTCAGGCCGTGCGTGGTGAAGTACATCGGCCGGCCCCCGGGCTTGATCGCATCGGCCAGATCGCCCCGGAGCGTGAAGTCCTTGTAGAAGGAGAACACTCGGAACTGCGTCTCCTGGCTCTGGGCGGTCAGCAGCACCGGACCGTAGAACACCGACTGGACAGCGGGGTCGTCCAGGGCCCGTTCGATGCGCAGGCTGTAGGGGGCGGAGATCCGGACCCGGTCGCCGGGCCGCCAGTCCCTGCTCAGGGAGAGATAGCTGCCGGGCTCCGCCGCGACCCGCTGCCGGACTCCGTTGACCGTGACGGTGAAGCCCGCCGTGGCCCAGGCCGGAACGCGGAGTTTCAGGTCGAGCTGCCCACTGCCCTCGCGGAACGTCAGCGTACGGACGCCCTCGGCCGGGAAGTCGCTCGTCTGCTCGATCACGAAGCCCCGCTCCGGCCACCGCAGCGTCGAAGCGAGGTACAGGTTGACGTACAGCGCGTTGCCGTCGGCTGAGCGGAAGTACACCGAGTCCTGGTACTTGGTGTGGTTCTCCATCCCGGTGCCGCCGCAGCAGGTGCCGGTGTTGTCGAACTCGCGCCGCACCCCCGGGCCCATCCCGACGAAATAGGTGACCTGCGGGCTGTCCGTGGCGGCGGCGTCGCGGCGGGAGGCGAGGATGTGGTTGGTCAGGCCCCGCTCGTAGTAGTCCATATAGGCGGGGTCCTGCTGGTGGAAGAACAACTGCCGCGTCAGCTTGAGCATGTTGTACGTGGCACAGGTCTCGGCGTTCTTGTCGTCCAGAGTGGCCGCGATGGCGCCACGGGCGCGGAACATCTCACCCTCGCCCGTGCCGCCCAGGCTGTACATCCGGGAGCCGGTGACCATGCCCCAGAAGTTGTCGGCCGCGGCGGAGTACTCCTGCTTCGCGGTGTGGTCGAACAGCCGCAGATAGCCGGTGAACTGCGGGATGTGCTGGTTGGCGTGCCGGCCTTCGAGGATGTCGCGGTTCTCGGCGCACGCCTTCAGCAGGGCGGTGTTGTCGAAACAGCGGGCGGCCGCGAGGTGTTCCGCCCGGCCGGTGAGGGCGTACAGGTCGGCCAGCACCTCGTTCATCCCGCCGTACTCACCGGCGATATAGATGGACCACATGCGCTCCAGCTGGGCCGCCGGCAGATGGCCGAGCCGGCTGTGCACCCAGTCGCCCATCCCCGAGGCGATCTCCAGGGCCTGCTGGTTGCCGCCCAGGGTGTGCGCGTCGAGCAGACCGCGCATGATCTTGTGGCAGGTGTAGTACGGCGCCCAGATGGTCGGGTACGTCGTATAGCTCTCCAGCAGGATGAACTGGGTCTCCGGGTACGCCGCCAGAAAGCCGGGGTGGCTGGGTTTCGGCGAGCCGTGGTCGGCCAGGGCCTTCTGGCACTCGCCGAGCGCGCCGACCAGATAGTCCAGCTTGGTCTTGAGCGCGGCCTCCCTGGTGTCGGCGTACGCCTGGGCGATGAGGGTGAGGAAGTGGCCGCCGTAGTGGCCGCGCAGATTTCCGTCGGCGGTCTCCCAGCCGCCCGGCGGCCGGGCGCCGCGGGTGTCGAGTCCGGCGTTGGCCCGGAACACGGCCAGGATGCGGTCGGCCGGATAGGACCTGGCGTAGCCGAGCATCAGATCGCGCTTACGGCGGAAGACACCGTCGCCGAGGGTCACCCCGTCCAGCGGGAAGGGGCGTACCGACCAGGTGTCCGGGACGGGCAACGGCCCGGCTGTGACCCGGGACGAAGCCGCGGCGGCCTGCGCTGTTGGAACGGTGGTCGCGAGCGGGGCAGCGGCCGCGGCCCCGGCGGCGAGTCTCAGCGCGTGACGGCGGGACGGGGGGTGGGACATGCTCGTGACTCCGATCGTCGGTCGGCGGGCAGGGCAGGGGGTTACGAAGGGGCGGTGGTGTCCGATTCCGCCGTCGGCAGCCACACCCGCATCGTCGAGGGCCCGCGGTTGGCCCAGGAGCGGTACGGCACCAGGACGATCTCCGCGCGCTCGGGCGCGGGCGGGGGAGTGGTGGCGGGGCGGTCGAGCGGTGTGTACGGCCATGGTTCGGCGCTGTCTTCGGCGTGTCCGGCCAGCTCTCCGGCCACGATGACGGTGCCGTCCGCGTCGGATCCGTCTTTCGGCTCGACGGACGGATCCACGCGTACGGCGTCGGCCTCGTGCCCGTCCGGCAGGTCCACCGACTCGGCGCAGTACACCAGCGGCCCCCGCTGGACGGCCACCGTGCCGCGTACCGCGTCGACGCGCGGGTCGGCGCCGATCCAGCGCGGCGCCACGGGCAGTTCGAGCCGTACCTCGTCGCCGGGCCGGAAGTGGCGGCTGACCGCGGCGGTGCCCGTGGGGACGGAGCGGCGTGTCCCGTCCGGCTCGACCAGCCACGCGGCGGCGCCCCGCGCCCACCCGGGGACGCGCAACGACAGGGTCCACGGGCGGTCCGGGGACCGGTCGACCCGTACGGTCACGGCCCCGCCCGACGGGTAGTCGGTACGGATCCGCAGCGCGACGGCATGGCCTCCAGCGAGGGATGTGGTGATCTCCGCGTCGGCGTACTGGTGCAGCTGCACACCGTCGTCGTCCGCCGTCGCGAGGTAGGCGGGCAGTTGGGCCAGGGTCCGCGCCACGTTGGTCGGGCAGCAGGACACCGCGAACCAGGGGGCGCGCAGGCTCGACTCGGCGCGCGGGCTGTCCACTTCCGTGGCGGGTACGGTGCCGCGGCGGCGCCGGTGCAGGGTGTTGGCGTAGAAGAAGGCGCGGCCGTCCTCGGACGGGGAGGTGGCGACCACGTTGAACAGGGTCCGCTCCGCCAGATCGGCGAACCGCGGCTCGCCGGTGGCCAGCAGCAGCCGCCAGCTGAGCATCACGGAGGCGACACCGGCACAGGTCTCCGAGTAGGCGCGGTCGGGCGGCAGCACGAAGTCGTCGCCGAAGGACTCGTCCCGGTGGTGCGAGCCCATGCCGCCCGTCAGATAGGTACGCCGGGCGACCGTGGCTTCCCACTGCCGTACGACCGCGGCCAGCAGGGCGTCGTCCCCGGTCTCCACGGCCACGTCGACGGCGCCGGCCGCGAGGTAGAGCGCGCGGACGGCGTGTCCGCGCAGCACTGTGGCCTGGCGGATGGGCAGGTCGTCCTGGTAGTAGGCGCGGCCGAACTCGGTGTCGGCGAGGGTGCGGTGGCCGCGGCGGTCGATGAACAGCGCCGCCTGGTCGAGGTAGCGCTGCTCTCCCGTGAGCCTGGCCAGTTCCACCAGGGCCGGTTCGATCTCCGGATGGCCGCAGACGCCCTCGATACCGCCCGGGCCGAAGGTGGCACAGACATGGTCGGCGGCCCGCCGGGCGATCTTCGTCAGCTCGCCCTCGCCCCGGGCCCTGGCCTGGGCCACGCCGGCCTGGATCAAGTGGCCGTAGCAGTACAGCTCATGGCCCCATTCGAGATCGCTGTACCGGGGCTGCTGCCCGGGGCGGCCGAAGGCGGTGTTCAGATAGCCGTCCGGTTCCTGGGCGGGCGCGATGGACTCGGTGAGCTCGGCGATCTGTGCGTCGAGCGAACTGTCGGTGCCGTGCCCGGCGGTCTCCCAGGCCATGGCTTCGAGCAGTTTGTAGACGTCGGAGTCGGCGAATTCACGGCCGCGCCGGTCCCGTGCGATCCGGCCCTCGACGGCGGCCCGGAAGTTGCCGATCCAGCCGACGCGGGCCATCCAGTCGCGGCAGTGGCCGAGTGTGGCGGTCGCGTTGATCTCCCGGCGCCGGGCCCAGAAGCCTCCGGTGATCCTGACCTCGTCGAGCCCGAGCGGCCGCAGCCGGCCCCGGGTCGGCGCCACCGGCAGGACGAGTGACCGCGCCATGTTCTCCCTCACCAGTTCATGCCTTCGGTACGTCCCTTCGGTTGTCCGTCTCCGCAAGGTTGTCCGTTTGCTCGGTCCGGCGCCTCAGCCCTTGAGCGCGCCCGACATGAACCCCCGTACGTAGTGCCGTTGCAGCAGCAGGAAGAGCAGGAGGCAGGGCACGGCGAGGACCACCACACCCGCCTCGGTGGCGCCGTAGTCGACGGCGCCCATGCTCTGCTGCCGCAGATTCGCGACGGCGAGCGGCAGGGGCGCCTTCTCGCTGTCCGAGATGAGGATCAGTGGCGCGATGAAGTCGTTCCAGGCCGCGAGGAAGGCGAAGAGCCCCACGGTGATCAGCCCCGGTCGCACCGCCGGGAGCAGCACCCGGCGCAGCGCGCCCGCCGTGCCGCAGCCGTCGACGAGCGCCGACTCCTCCAGTTCGCGGGGCACCGCCTCGAAGGAGATGCGCATCATGAAGGTGGCGAAGGGCAGTTGGAACATGGCAAGCACCAGGCTCAGCCCGAGCAGCGAGTTCTGCAGTTCGAGCCTGCCGAGCAGTACGTAGAGCGGGATGAGGAGCGTGGCGTACGGGACCATGAGAATGGCCAGCGTCAGCAGGAACAGCAGGTTCTTGCCCGGGAAGTCGAAGCGGGCGAAGGCGTAGCCGCCGAGCAGCGACACCGCGAGGGTCAGGGCGACGGTGAGCGCCGAGACGATCGTGCTGTTGAGGAGGTACCGCCACAGGCCCGCGTCGTAGTCGAGCAGCGTCCGGTAGTTGCCGAGGCCGTAGCCGGACTCCTGCGCGGTGCCCGGCTGTCCGCTGACCGACGCCCAGGCGTTCCACAGCAGGGGGAAGAGGAAGATGACGGCCAGTCCTCCGGCGAGGACGTAATGGGGCGTCCGGCCGAGGGCGCGGGTGAGCACCGTGGTGTCCCTTCTCATGAGGTGGGTGTCATGACTCGTCGGCGCGGCGCAGACCGCGGAACTGGGCGGCGTTGAACAGGAGCAGTGCGGCCAGCACGATGATCGAGAGGGCCGCCGCGGTGCCGAGGTTCATCCGCTGGAAGGCCTCGCGGTAGATCAGCTGCACCACGGTGACCGTGCTGTTGTCCGGTCCGCCCTTGGTGAGGATGAAGAACTGGTCGAACGCGAGCAGCGAACCGGTGACGCAGAGCAGCAGGGACAGCGCGAGGGACGGCCGCAGCAGCGGCAGGGTGATACCGCGGAAGATCTGGCCCCGGCTCGCACCGTCCATCCGCGCCGCCTCGTACACCTCGTGGGGGATGCGCTGGAGGCCGACGAGGAGGATCAGCATGTAGAAACCGGCGAACTTCCAGACGATGAGGAAGACCGTCGACAGCAGGGCGGAGGTCGGCGAGCCGAGGAAGGACACCGGTCCGTCGGCGATGCCGAAGGTTTCCAGGATGTCGCTCAGCGGTCCGGTGGTGGGGCTGTACAGGCCCCAGAACAGCAGGGACGCGGAGGCCAGGCCCAGGGCGCTGGGCAGGAAGTAGACGGTACGGAAGAAGCCCGCCCCGGGGCGGGACTCCTGCACCAGCAGGGCGAGGAGGAGGGCAAGGCCGAGGAGGACGACCGTGACGATCACGGTGTAGAGGAGGGTGAAGCGGACCGCGGGCCAGAACAGGGTGGAGTCGGTGACGTCGGTGTAGTTCTCGGGGGCGTTGCCGCCCCGGTCTCCCGCGAGCAGCGGCCAGTCGTGGAGCGACATCTGCCCGACGAGCAGCAGGGGCAGTACGAAGAAGACCGCGACGAACACGGCCGTGGGTGCCGCGTAACCGAGCCCCTGGACCTTCCGGGACCGCCACCACCGGGGTGCGGACGGTCGGGGGCGGCGGGCCGGGCGCGCCGGGCGCGCCGACCGGGCTCGGTGCTCCGCGGCCGTGCGGTCGGGCGCCTTCACCTGCATGGCTCTCCTCTGCCGGGTGATGGGAGGGGTGATGCCGCGAACGTGGGGTGCGAGGTGTCGGGCCTTGCGAGGGCCCGAGTGCGGCTCAGTCGGTCAGCGAGGCGTTGACCGCCTTGTTGTCCTTCTCCACGGACCCTCCGTCGCCGAAGACGGCATGGCGCATCAGGGTGAGCCACGGCCCGTTGGGGTCGTTGAAGGTCTGGCCGAACTTGAGCGCGTACGGGGTGCGGCCGTCCGCCACCAGCCGGTTGATGGTCACCAGCCGGGGGTCCGCGTCGGAGTACTTGTTGGAGGCGAGGTCGGTCCGCGCCACCACGTCCTTGTGCGCGGCGACCACGTCGACCTGAGCCTTGTCGCCGAGCGACCAGGCGAGGAAGTTCCATGCCTGGTCCGCCGACTTGCTGGTGGCGGAGATGCCGATGGCGTCACCGCCGACGAAGGTGGACTTGCCGCCATCGGGTCCGGGGATGGGCGCCACCCCGAGGTCGAGCCCCTTGGGCATCAGCCCCAGGGTGGTCGACGGCATGGGCATCACGCCGACCTTGCCCTTGGGGAAGACACCGGTCCAGGTCGTGCCCGTCTCCTCGCGCGCACCGGGGGCCACGATGTCGTCCTTCACCCAGCCGCGGTAGGTCTGGTAGACCTTCTTCGCGGTGTCGGAGGACAGCTGTGCCTCGGTCCCGTCCTTGTTCAGCACGTCTTCCCCCGCGGCCCAGATGGACGGCCACCAGGTGAACACGCCGCAGCCACCGCAGTTGCCGCCGAAGAAGGTGCCGTTGACGTCTCCGCCGAGCGCGTCCACGGCCCGCGCCTGCCGGTCCCATTCGCGCAGGCTGGTGGGCGGCTTCTCGGGGTCCAGCTTGGCCCGCCGGTAGAGCTCCTTGTTGTAGAAGAGCACCGACAGGTCGAGCGTGTGCGGTACGACGTACTTCTTGCCCTCGTACGTACCGGCCTTGATATGCGACTGGGCCAGGTTCTTGGCGTAGGGCAGGGCGTCGATGCGCCCGGTGAGGTCGGCGAAGAGCCCGCTGGAGGTGTAGTTGGGTACGAACACCACGTCCGAGGCGAACAGATCGGGCAGATCGCGGGAGCCGGCGGCCGCCCCGACCTTGGCCTGGTAGTCGTCGGTGGGGATGACGGTGAGCTCGATCTTGTTCTTGTGGCTCGCGTTGTACGCCTTGACCAGCGCCTCGCTCTGCGGCCGGGTCGCCGCGCGCGTCCACATCGTCAGCTTGGTGCCGTCGTCGAGACCCTTGACGCCCCCCGCTCCGCTCCCTCCGCCGCCCGAACCGCTGTCCGATCCGCAGGCCGTGACCATGCTCGCGGCGGCGAGCAGTGCGAGCGCAATGGTGGCGAGTCGGCGTATGCGTCCACGTGGTCCGGCCGTGCTCCCCATGACGATCTCCCTTGTGTGACGGCGGGCCGTGGGCAGGCCGAACCGGAGGGGACGATGGCTGTGGTGGCACTGAACTCTGCGACGGAAAAGAACCGAAAAGGCTTTCCGAGAAAGTAGGACCGAGCTCATGACTCGTCAATCCCCTTGTAGAGAATGGCCGTGGGAGAGTCATCGAAACCTCGGAAACGCCACGAGTACGCCCCGACCTGAAACAAGTCACGTACGGTTTTTACCCGTGATGTGCCACGCTCGACGGCCCGGCACGCGACGCGAGACAGGAGTACCACCCATGACCCAGGCCACCGGCCCCTCTCGTTCGCATCCCGTCACCCTCAGCGACGTCGCCCGGCTGGCCGGGGTGTCCATCGCCACCGCGTCCAAGGCCCTCAACGGCCGCAGCCAGGTGCGCGCGGAGACCAGGCAGCGGGTGATCGAAGCGGCCGAGCGGCTGTCGTTCCGGCCCAATCAGCTGGCCCGCGGCCTGCTCGCCGGGCGTACGGGCACCGTCGGTCTGCTCACCAGCGACCTGGAGGGCCGCTTCTCCATCCCGATACTGATGGGCGCCGAGGACGCCTTCGGAGCCGGCGAGGTCGCGGTGTTCCTCTGCGACGCCCGCGGTGACGCGATCCGCGAGCAGCACCATGTCCGCGCGCTGCTCGGCCGCCGCGTCGACGGACTCATCGTGGTGGGCAGCCGCACCGACCCCCGGCCGTCCCTGGGCCGTGAACTGCCGGTCCCCGTCGTCTACGCGTACGCCCCGTCGGAGGATCCGGAGGATCTGTCCATCGTGCCCGACAGCGTCGGCGCCGGCCGGATCGCCGTCGACCATCTGCTGGCCTGCGGGCGTACCCGGATCGCGCATATCACCGGCGATCCCGGCTACCTCGCGGCACAGGAGCGGGCCGAGGGCGCCCGAGCGGCGCTCGCCGACGCCGGTCTCGCCCTCGTCGGCGAGGTGCGGTTCGGGGCGTGGTCGGAGGGGTGGGGGCGGGCAGCCACCGCGATGCTGCTCGACCGGCACCCGGATGTGGACGCCGTGCTGTGCGGCAGCGATCAGATCGCCCGCGGCGTCATGGACGTACTGCGCGAGCGCGGCCACCGGGTGCCCGAGGACGTGGCGGTCATGGGCTTCGACAATTGGCAGGTCCTGACCTCCGCTTCGCGCCCGCCGCTGACCAGTGTCGACCTGAATCTGGAGCAGGTCGGGCGCGCGGCGGCGCGCGCGCTGTTCAGCGCGATCGCCGGGGGACGGCGGTCGGGGGTCGAGACGCTGCCCTGCCGCTTGGTGATCAGGGGGTCCACGGCACCGCTGTCCTGAGGCGTGACGCTACTTCTGTTGACAGTGGCGTGGCACGCGCTTACCTTGCGACTTTGCGAAAACCTTTTAGGTCTGTTTCACGCACGACCCCGGTACGCCTGATCGAACCCCGTCCGCCGGGGCTCCCGGGAGTCCTCGTCGGAGAACGTCAGCACCATCGCGAGCAAACGCCTGCTGTCAACGGACAGGGAGCCCCCGATGAGAAGACGCACGATGACGGCTCCGCACGGGGCCGCCGCCATGGACCACACGCACCACCACCACACCGCACTGGCCCTGCCATGAAGCGCCTCCTCGTCGCCCTGGCGCTGATCATCGCCAGTGTCTGTTCCGCGACCACCCCGGCCGCCGCGGACCAGACCATCGGGTTTCCGACCTTCAGCGGACCCGCCGTCCCGGCCCCGCCCGTCGCCTACACAACAGGCGACATGATGCGGTCCATCTACGACGCGGAGAGCTCGGGAACCGACTTCTGGATGGACCGCCTGCTGGCCCGCAGCGGCAACGACCCGGCCGGATCCTGGCTGATGAGCCGTGGCCGCGCGGTCTTCATGAAGACCCACGACCCCGCGGTGCTCGGTTTCGGTGGCCATGTCGCCTACTGGGAGAGCATCAGCGACAAGAACGCCTACAGCATCGCGATCTCTCCGGGCACCTTCACCGAACAGGTCTCCCAGCGCAAGCAGATGCCCAGCCACTGGAAGAGCGTGCACACCAGCGGCTCGATCACGGTCGACCAGACGAAGTTCATCACCGACAACAACGTCGCCGTGACCAATCTGTCGATCAAGAACAACGGCTCCAGCTCCACCACGCTGCAACTGCGGGCGACCTCCCCGTACGCCACCTCGGGCACCGGCAGCGAGCTGACCGGCCAGGTCAACGCCTACAACAACCTCACCACCATCCGCCCGCGGCTGACCGGCGACGGCTTCACCGCCAACAGTGGCGGGCTGAACCGGTCCGTGACGATCGCGGCCGGGGCCACCGTGACCGCCAAGGTCGTGATGGGCTTCATCACCGACGAGATCCCCGACTCCCTCACGGAGTACAACACGTACGCCGGCTACTCCAACGCCACCGCCTTCGCCACCCACGTCAAGGCGTACAACCTGTGGTGGGCGCAGAACGTGCCGTACATCGACGTACCCGAACCCGCGATCAAGAAGAACATCTACTACCGCTGGTGGCTGATGCGCTTCAACAGCCTCGACGCCAACATCCCCGGGCAGACCTTCCAGTTCCCGAGCTCGACCGAAGGCGTCCTCGGCTACAACAACGCGATCGCGCTCACCCAGCCCATGCACATCGACGACCTCAAGTATCTGCGCAACCCGATGTACGCCTACGGGGACTGGCTCAACGTCGGCCAGGTGTCCAAGGGCGGCCGCTTCCTCGACAACCCTGGCGACCCGGAGAACTGGTCCAACAGCTACACCCAGTACATCGCCGAGGCGGCGTGGAAGAGCTACCAGATCCACGGCGGCCAGCCGGCCATCGCCGGCAACCTCGCGCACTACGCGGAAGGCGACGTCAAGGGCCAGCTCGCCTACTACGACCACGACAACAACAAGCTCATCGAATACGACTGGGGCGCCCTGACCGGCAACGACGCGGACGCGGTCTCCTTCCACTGGAAGCCCGGCAACATGGACCGCGCCGAATCCGCGTACCAGTACAGCGGTGCGATGGCCGCGGCACAGGCCTACGACGCGATCGGCAACACGGCCAAGGCCACCGAGATGCGTACGCTGGCGAACCAGATCAAGGACGCCATCGTCAACGTGTTGTGGAACCCGAGCCGGCAGCTGTTCGAGCACCGGCTCAAGTCGACCAACGAATGGGTGCCCTGGAAGGAAATCAACAACTACTACCCGTTCTCGGTCGGAGCCGTCCCCAACACCTCGACGTACAAGCAGGCACTGCGGCTGTTCAACGACCCGGCCCAGTACCCCGTCTTCCCCTTCTACACGGCCAACCAGGTCGACAAGAAGGCGGCCGCCGACGCCGGGAACCCGGGCTCCAACAACTTCTCCACCATCAACTCCACCGTGCAGTTCCGGCTCTACTCCTCGGTACTGCGCAACTACTCCAACTCCTGGATGACCGCCACCGACTACAAGAAGCTCCTCTACTGGAACACCTGGGCGCAGTACGTCGGCGGCAACACCCAGTGGCCCGACGCCAACGAGTTCTGGGCCGACTGGAACGGCAGCGGGATCGACTACCGCTCCTGGATCCACCACAACATCCTGGGCAGCAGCAACTGGACGGTGATCGAGGACGTCGCCGGTCTGCGGCCGCGTAACGACGCCAAGGTCGAGGTGTCCCCGATCAACATCGGCTGGGACCACTTCGCCGTCAACAACCTCCGCTACCGCAACGCCGACCTGTCCATCGTCTGGGACGACCCGGCCGACGGAGTGGCGCGCTACCCGGGTGTCCCCGAGGGCTACTCGATCTTCATCAACGGCAACCGGGTCGCCACCGTCAGCACCCTTGTGCCCTTCACCTGGGACCCGGCCACCGGCGAGGTGACGACGAGTGGCACGGTCACGTACCACACCGCCGTCCCCGGACTGCAGGCCCCCAACCAGGTCGTGCAGAACAGCTCCCGGCTCGTCGACATGTTCGCCAAGGCCGGTGTCGACCTGACCGCCGACTCCACCAACCTGGCCTCCGGGGCGACCGTGTCCGCCTCCTACACCGGGTCCGGCAGCAATGTCTCCGGCGCGGTCGACGGCTACCCCACCAATGAGCCGTTCTGGGGCGCCGGTGGCTCGCCCAACAGCCAGGACTGGTACGAGCTGAACTTCGGCACCAGCCGAACACTCAACGAGGTGCGGCTGCACTTCAAGGACAGCCGCCCGGCCGGCGCCACCTACCGGGCCCCGTCCGCGTACACCATCCAGTACTACAACGGCAGTTCCTGGGTGGACGCGCCCGGCCAGACCAAGACACCGGCCGCGCCGCAGGCCAACTACAACGTGGTGCGGTTCCCCTCGCTCAACGCCCAGCGCATCCGGGTCCTGGCCACCAACGCCTCCGGCGCCAAGACCGGCCTCACCGAGGTCAAGGTCTACAACCGGAGTGGTTCCGGCGTCCGCCCACCGATGAAGGATGTGCACCAGTGACTCGAGCCAGATGTCTGTCCGCGCTCACCGGCGTGTTCACCATGGCGGTCGCCCTCCTGGTGGCGCCGTCCGCGTCCGGCGCCGGTACCGCCGCGGCCGCCGCCTCCTTCACCTCGACGGGGGTGAACCAGAACGGCGGCAACTGCCTGGACGTCCCGGGCTCCTCGACGACCAGCGGGACCCAGCTGCGGGCCAACACGTGCAACGCCGGCGGGAGCCAGTCCTTCGGCTTCACCCCGGTCGCGGGGACGACCGACACCTACACCATCAGCACACCCGCCTCCGGGCAGTGTGTCGATGTCTACGGCGGGTCCGCGGAGGACAACGCCACGATCATCCAGTGGTCCTGCCACGGTGAGACCAACCAGCAGTGGCGGCTGGTCCCGGTGTCGGTCGGCGGAGCAGACAAGACCTTCAACCTCGTCTCCGTCGCCTCCGGCAAGTGCGTCGCGCCGAGCGGCGGCTCGACGGCCTCCGACACCGGCCTGGTGCAGCTGGCGTGCTCCACCACGAACGGCAGGGTGTGGCGGCTGCCGGGCTTCACCGGCGGCGGCACGAGCGCGGGCACCTTCACCAACCCGCTCTCCCAGCACGGCCCCGACCCGTGGCTCACCTACCACGACGGGTACTACTACCTCGCCACCACCACCTGGAACTCCACGATCACCATGCGCAAGGCCAAGACCCTGGGGGGCCTTGCCACCGCCAACGACCAGGTGATCTTCAACCTCACCCGGCCCAACGGGGCCGGCACCATGTGGGCCCCGGAGTTCCATTTGCTGGACGGCCCGAACGGAAAGCGCTGGTACTTCTACTACACGGCCGGACGGGAGCCGTACGACCTGGGCACCCAGCGGATCCATGTGCTCGAAAGCGCCGGTACGGACCCGATGGGGCCGTACACCTTCAAGGCCGATCTGCTCGACCCGACCCAGGACAACACCTGGGAGCTGGACCCGAGCATCCTGCAGCTGAACGGCAAGCTCTACCTCCTCGGCACGTACTACAACGGCTCGCAGCCGATGTTCATCCGGCCGCTGTCGAACCCGTGGACCGCCAGTGGCACCCGCCATCTGCTGTCCACCCCCACCTACAGCTGGGAGACGGTGGGCGGCGCGGTCAACGAGGGTGGCGAGGTCCTGCAGCGCAACGGCAAGACCTTCATCATCTACTCCGCCAGCCACTGCTCCACGCCCGACTACAAGCTGGGGATGCTCACCTACAACGGTGGCGACCCGCTCAACTCCTCCTCCTGGGTCAAGTCGCCGAACCCGGTCTTCCAACGGTCCAACGCCAACGGCGTATACGGCCCCGGCCACAACGGCTTCTTCAAGTCGCCCGACGGGACCGAGGACTGGATGGTCTACCACGCCAACAGCTCCGCCGGCGGTGGCTGTGACATGAACCGCAGCACCCGAGCACAGAAGTTCACCTGGAACGCGGACGGCACACCGAACTTCGGCACCCCGGTGGCCACCGGCGTTCCGCTGACCGCACCGTCAGGGGAGTAGCCGGACGAGACGCACCCTCAGCGTCAGCGGGCCATCGCCGCGATGGCCCCCAGAACCCCGCGGTCAGGGCGCTAAAGAGGTGGAAGGTCGGGGAAGAGGGAACGGCCCCGCG
>NZ_JBSFMM010000095.1:0-42468 GCF_053599555.1 Streptomyces sp. NPDC000941 | reverse complement strand
CACCTTTATCTACCCTTTTTTCTCCACCCTCTTTCCCCCCCCGCCGCTCTCCCGATCTGCGCGCCCCGCCCCCCCCCCCCCCCCCACTCGCGCCACCGTCGCCGCCATGGCGGCCGTCCGCGCCCCGCGCGGGGCGCGCGATCTGGTTCCGTCCGTTGCGCTTGCGTTCGATCAGCGCCACCGCGCCGGCCGGCAGCCAGGCCGAGGCCGTACCGCTGTCCTCGGCGTTGGAGGCGAACAGATGCGGGGCCAGCTGCGACTGCAGATCGGCCGGGGTGGGCCTGCGCTCGGGCTCCATCTGCATACAGGACTCGATGAGCGGCCGCAGTTCGTCCGGCAGACCGGTCAGATCCGGGCCCTCGCGCAGCAGCATGAACACGGTCTCGACCGGGTTGGCGCCATGGAACGGAGCGTGGCCGGTCGCCGCGAAGGTCAGCGTCGAACCGAGCGAGAAGATGTCGCTCGCGCCCGTCACGCTGCGCGAGTCGCGCGCCTGCTCGGGCGACATATAGGCCGGGGTGCCCACGGCCACGTTGGTCATCGTCAGCCGGGTGTTCGAAACCCCGGAAGCGATACCGAAGTCGATTACTCGCGGACCGTCCTCGACGACCAGCACATTCGACGGTTTCAGATCCCGGTGGACCAGACCCGCGCCGTGGATGGACTGCAGCGCCTCGGCGACCCCGGCCGCCAGCCAGCGCACCGCCTGGGCCGGCATCGGCCCGCACTCATTGACTATCTCCTCGAGGGAGGGAGCCGGGACGTAGGCGGTGGCCAGCCACGGCACCGCGGCCCGCGGATCGGCGTCCACGACGGCGGCCGTGTAGAAACCGCTGACCGCACGCGCCGCCTCCACCTCGCGGGTGAAGCGGACACGGAACAGCTGGTCCTCGGCGAGCTCGGTCCGCACCGTTTTGATCGCGACCCGTCGGCCGGACGCCGAGCGGGCCAGATAGACCAGCCCCATACCGCCCGCGCCAAGCCGGCCGAGCACCTCGAACGGTCCGATACGCCTCGGATCGTGCTGCGTCAGCTGCTCCACCACTTGCCTGCCACCTCCCCGTGGGGCTTGAAAAAATACAGCCCCGCTGCAGCGTCTCACCGACAAACCAACCGGCGGCACGCAACCTGCATTCTCTCTGGCGAAGGCGGCGGTTGCGAACCCGGGGGCGATTTCGTCGTGTCACCTGGCGGCGCCCTACTGACCTCCACTTTGCCGTACGCCGGGCTCCCGGCCCCGTTACGCTCCGCTTTCCGTGCGCGAAGACCCCGCCGCCGAGGTGTCGACGACGGCGAAGTGCGCGCCCTGATTGTCCGCAAGCGCCACGAAACGCCCGTACGGCGTATCTTCGGGGTCATTGAGCAGGCGCCCGCCGAGCGCGTGCGCCCTCCGCGCGACTTCGTCACAATTCGCTACCACGAAGTAGGTGAGGAAGTGCGCGGGCATCTCGGCCGGAAATCTGTCGCCCATGGCGGCGCGGGCGCCGATCGCATGCCCGGGCTCCACGGGCTTCCCGCGCGGCGTCCAGAACACGATGTCGGCCTCCTGCCGCCGCCCATCCACCCCTGCCCCTTCACTCGACTCCCTCTCCTCGCCCGGCCTCTTGCCCTCACCCGGCTGCCCGCCCAACTCCCTTTCCTTCCCCAGACGGACCGTCCCGTATCCGAAGACCGCCCGGTAAAAGGCGTCCACACGCTCCGGATCCCGGGTACGGAGCTCGATCCAGCCGTACGAGCCCGGGGCGCCGTGCTCCTCGAAACCGGGGTGGCTGCCCGCCTGCCAGACGCCGAAGACCGCGCCCCCGGGGTCCACGGCCGTCACCATGACGCCGAAGTCCCCGATCGGCATGGGCTCGGTGATCAGCCGGCCTCCGGCGGCGCGGATGCGCGCGGCGGTGGCGGCGGCGTCCTGGGCGGCGAAGTAGATGTTCCAGACGGTCGGCATCCGACCGTCCAGCTTGGGGGCGAGGGCGGCGACGTTCCGCCCGCCGTGGAACGCCTGGGTGTAGTGGCCGTAGTGCCGCTCGCCCGCCCCGAAGGTCCAGCCGAACAGCTCGCCGTAGAAGCGCTTGCCCGCCTCCAGATCGGGGAGCATCGCGTCCACCCAGCAGGGCACGCCTTCCGCGAATGCGGCCATGGTTCCGGTCCTCCCGCACGAATGCCCCACTACGCCACACACAAAGCTCTTTGCGTCATTCGCCACGCTAACGGTTCATCGCCGGTAAAGCCCGATTCGAGACGCGGGCACGGGGCTTGATTCGGGCACATCCCCAGGGTCTATTTCAGGCCGCTCACCGATTCCCCGACCTGCACCGCTGTCGCTCTGTCCACCGAAGTTATCCACAGGCTGTTGATAATATGAATCACACGAACGGGTTAGTCGTCCGCGGACGGCCGAGAAGCCGCCCAGACGGGCCTCGATGACTCGTTGTCCCTGATCAGCGCGGCCTCAGGAGTCCCAGGCCGAGCACGGTCCCCATTTGCACGCAGCCGAATCGCGCTTCGATCACCCCTCGGTAAGCTGACGTCATGACAGGACAAGTACGCACCGTCGACGGGCGGGTCGCCGGTCGCCGCGGGCAGGCGACGCGGCAGAAGCTGCTCGACTGCCTCAGCGAGATGCTCAGCACATCCCCGTACCGAGACGTCAAGGTCATCGATGTCGCGCGCAAGGCCGGCACCTCGCCCGCGACGTTCTACCAGTACTTCCCCGATGTCGAGGGCGCCGTCCTCGAGATCGCGGAGGAGATGGCGAAGGAGGGCGCGGGCCTGACCGACTTGGCCGCCGGGCGCTCGTGGGCCGGAAAATCCGGCGCACAGGCCGCGGAAGAGCTCGTCGAGGGCTTCCTCTCCTTCTGGCGCAAACACGACGCCATCCTGCGGGTTGTCGATCTTGGCGCGGCGGAGGGGGACAAGCGGTTCTACAAGATCCGCATGAAGATCCTCAACGCCGTCACCAATTCCCTGACCGACGCCGTCAAGGAGCTCCAGGCCAAGGGCCGGTACGACAAGGACGTCAGCCCGGCGGCCGTCGCGGGCTCGATCGTCGCGATGCTGGCCGCGGTCGCCGCCCACCAGAAGGGCTTCCAGAGCTGGGGCGTCAAGCAGGCCGAGCTCAGGCCCGCCCTGACGCTTCTGATCCACCTCGGCGTCACGGGCAGGAAGCCGCCCAAGTAGGCCGAGTAACACGCACCGCGCGCGTCGGCGTCGCGAGCGCCCGGGCCCCGACCCTTCGGGCCCGCCATCGCTCGCCCATCGCAGCGGGCCGGTCGGCTCCGGGGTCCCGCACGTCCTGTCACCCCCCACGGCGAACCCCCGACCCACCGGCCCTACGCGCCCTGGCCCACCGGCCCAGCCTTGCGCGCCGTAACCCACCGGCCTCACGCGCCGTGACCCACCGGCCCTACGCGCCGTCGGATCCCTCCCCGTCCCGTGTCGGCGTCACGCGGAACAGGCGGATCTGGCGCTCCACCCGCGCCTGGTACGTCGCGTACGGCGGCCAGAAGCGGAGCGCCGCCGCCCAGGCCGCCTCCCGCTCCTCACCCGTCAGCAGCCGCGCCCGCACCGCGATGTCACGGCCCTTCCAGCTGATCTCCGCGTCCGGGTGGGCCAGCAGATTCGCGGTCCAGGCAGGGTGGCCCGGCCGGCCGAAGTTGCTGCCGATCAGCAGCCAGGTGCCGCCGTCCTCCGGCATACAGGCCAGCGGAGTGCGGCGCGGCAGACCGCTTCTCGCGCCCGTCGCCGTGAGGATCACGCCGGGCAGCATCCGGGCGCTGGGCAGCACCTTGCCGCGGGTCAGCCGGTGCACGGCGCGGTCGAGCACCGGGACGATATGCGGCGCGACCTTCGCGAAGGCCCGGCCCGACGACACCTTCTGGATCAGCCGGACTCCGTAGCCCGGACGCGTTGTGGGCGACTCCATCACACCGCCACCGCCTTCCGGGCCCGGTGCCCATCGGTACTCGCGGTCGCGGTCGCGGTCGCACTCGCGCTCGCCGCGTCCGGCTCCGCGAACAGCCCTTCCCGCTCGGCCGCGCGCGCCCGCAGCCGGTGCACCGGGCCGAAGAGCAGTTCGTCCGAGGCGGCCCGCTTGAAGTAGAGGTGCGCGTCGTGTTCCCAGGTGAAGCCGACGCCGCCGTGCAGCTGCACCGCCTCCCCCGCGGCCGTACGCTGCGCCTCCAGCGCCTGCGCGAGCGCGAGCCCGCTCGCGATGGCCGCCCCGGCGGCTTCTCCAGCCTTGATACCCGGGCCCGCCTCGGACTCGTGCGCCGCCGCGGACCGCCCCACGGCCCACGCCGCGTAGTACGCCGCCGACCGCGCCGTCTCGACCTTCACATACACCTCCGCCAGCCGGTGCTTGACCGCCTGGAACGACCCGATCGACCGGCCGAACTGCATCCGCGTCCGTACGTACTCGACCGTCCGCTCCAGCGCCGCGTCCGCCGCCCCCATCGCCTCGGCGGCGAGCGCGGCCGCCGCCGTCGTCCCCAGCCGCGCCAGCGCGCCCACCACGTCCGGGCTCTCTGCGCCCACCGCGCCCAGCGGCTCGGCCGGTACGTCCCGCAGCTCGATCCGGCCCTGCGGCCGCGTCTCGTCCAGCGCGGTCAGCCGCGTACGGACCAGGCCGGGCGCCCCGGCCCGGACGAGGAAGAGCAGCGTCCGGCCGCGCGTATAGCCGCCCGTGCGGGCGGCGACGAGCAGCAGCCCCGCGCTGTGCCCGTCGAGGACCTGGTCGACCTGCCCGTAAAGCCGCCAGCCCCCGCCGCCCCCGCTGCCCCGGCTCTCCCGCGCCTGGACGCCCCCCGCGCGCCCGCCGCCCGCCCAGCCGCCGCCGTCCTTGTCCCCGCCTGTCAGGCCGAGCGCCCTGGTCAGCTCCCCGCCGGGCACGGCGAGCGACGCCGTGAGTTCGCCGCCCGCGATACGTGGCAGCAGCTCGGCGCGCTGCGCGCCCGTCCCGAGCCGGTCGAGGAGGGGCGCGGCGAGCACCGAGGTGGCCGTCAGCGGGGACGGGAGCAGCGCGCGCCCGGTCTCCTCGCAGGCGAGGGCCAGCTCGGTGGGCCCACAGCCGACGCCCCCGGCCTCCCGGGAAAGAGCGAGGCCGGGCAGCCCTAGCTGCCGTGCGAGCAGCCGCCACAGCGCCTCGTCGTGGCCCGACGCGGTGCGGACCGCCGCCTTGACCTCGTCGGGGCCGCACCGCTCCCGCAGCAGTCTGCGCAGCGTACGGCGGATCTCGACCTGTTCATCGGTGAACGCGGCGTCCATCGCAAGCACCTCCGCTTCTGACGGACCGTCATATTAGGGACGAGGTGCACACTTTCCCACCCCTACACACGACCTCCCTCGCAATCCACCCCCGCCCCCCTCCTCCGGCCCTGTCCCCGCCCCCGCATATCTGATGTACCGTCAGATCTATGCCAGCGAAGCCCGCAGCGAAGCGCAAGCGCGCCCGCAAGGTCGCCGTCGTCGGCGTCTCCCTCTCCGACTGCGGCCGCGTCGACAGCGCGACCCCCTACGCCCTCCACGCCCAGGCCGCCCGCCGCGCCCTCGCCGACTCCGGCCTCGACCGGTCGGCGGTCGACGGCCTCGCGTCGGCCGGGCTCGGCACGCTGGCCCCGGTCGAGGTCGCCGAGTATCTGGGCCTGCGCCCCACCTGGACCGACTCGACGTCCGTCGGCGGCTCCACCTGGGAGGTCATGACGGCCCATGCGGCGGACGCGATCGCCGCGGGCCACGCTCGCGCCGTCCTCCTGGTCTACGGCTCCACCGCCCGCGCCGACATCCGCGCGGGCCGCCGTACCTCCAACCTCTCCTTCGGGGCGCGCGGACCGCTCCAGTTCGAGGTTCCGTACGGCCACACCCTGGTCGCCAAGTACGCGATGGCCGCGCGCCGCCATATGCACCAGTACGGCACGACCCTCGAACAGCTCGCGGACATCGCCGTCCAGGCGCGCGCCAACGCCGCGCACAACCCGGACGCGATGTTCCGCGCCCCGATCACGGTGGACGAGGTGCTGAGCGGCCCGATGATCGCCGACCCCTTCACCAAGCTGCACTGCTGCATCCGCTCCGACGGCGGCTGCGCCGTGCTGCTCGCGGGCGAGGAGTACGTACCGGAGACGGCGAAGCCCCCGGTGTGGGTGCTGGGTTCGGGCACCGCGATCTCCCACACCACCATGTCGGAGTGGGACGACTTCACCGTCTCGCCCGCCGCGCTCTCCGGGCGGCAGGCCTTCGAGCGGGCCGGGGTACGGCCGTCGGACATCGACGTGGCCGAGCTCTACGACGCGTTCACCTATATGACGCTGGTGACCCTGGAGGATCTGGGCTTCTGCGCGAAGGGCGAGGGCGGGGCGTTCGCCGGCAAGGGGCGGCTGACACTTACGGGCGACCTGCCGACGAACACGGACGGCGGCGGGCTCTCCGCCTGCCACCCCGGTATGCGCGGACTGTTCCTGCTGGTGGAGGCCGTACGGCAGCTGCGCGGCGAGGCGGGTGAGCGGCAGGTCCGCAAGGCGGGCGGACGGCTGCCGGAGCTGGCCGTGGCGTCGGGGACGGGCGGCTGGTTCTGCTCGTCGGGGACGGTGGTGCTCGGGCGCGACTGAGGGCGCGCGAGTGGGCACCGGGCACTCAGGGGGACGGCGCGCGAGAGAGCACCGGACGCTCAGGGGACGGCGCGCGAGGGGACATCCCGCGCTCAGGGGATACCGTGCGCTCCCTGTCCCTGCTCCCATGCCACCCTGCTCCTCGGGAACGAACGAGGAGGCAGGGAACCCGATGGGTGCAATCGACGACGAGGCCGCCGAGGAATTCCGCGCACTGCTGCGCGGACTGCGCGTGCGCGACGGCGGCGAACTGCCCGCCTTCGACCCGGCGACGGCGCCCGAAGCACCGCTTCCGCTCTTCCGGCGCTGGCTGCGCGAGGCCGCCGAGGCGGGCGTACCGGGCCCGCACACCATGACGCTGGCCACCGCCGACGCGGACGGCCGCCCGTCCCTACGTACGGTGATGCTGCACGACGCCGACGACCGCGGCTGGCACTTCGGCACGCACCGCACCAGCCGCAAGGGCCGTGAGCTGGCCGCGCAGCCGTACGCGGCGCTGGGGTTCCACTGGACCGCGCTGGGCCGGCAGGTGCGCATCGGCGGGCGGGTCACGGCGGCCGGCCCCGAGGAGAGCGCGGCGGATCTGCACGGGCGCTCACCGGCGGCGCTGACCGCCGCGCTGGCCGGGGCCGGGCGGCAGAGCGAGGTCCTGGGTTCGTACGAGGAACTGGAGCGGGCCTTCGAGGCGGCGCGGGAGCGAGTCGAGCGGGAGCCGGACGCGACGGCGCCGAGCTGGACGCTGTATGTCCTGGTCGCGGACGAGGTGGAGTTCTACCAGGAGGAGGAGCACCGCCGGCACGTACGGCTGCGCTACCGCCGGGCGGCCGAAAGCGGTGATTGGCGGCGCGAGCTGCTGTGGCCGTGAGGGCGGGCCGCTCAGGGAGGCTCATCGCCTCTGTCCGGTGCCCTTGACGGGGCGGAAGACGGGGATCGCCGGGGAGTCCTCGTACGGGGCATCCTCGCCCTCGGCGCGAAAGTCGACGCACAGGTCCATGCCCACACGCAGATCCGGACCGGCGCACCCGACCAGCTCGGTCATCATCCGTGGGCCCTCGGCGAGTTCGACGACGGCGGCGGTATAGGGGACACGCGCGCCGAACGGCGGCAGGTCGTTGCGGTGCACCACGGACCAGGTGTAGAGGGTCGCGCGGCCGCTCGCCCGCTCCCAGACGACGCTCTCGCTCCAGCACCGGGGACAGAACTCGCGCGGATAGTGGTGAGCTTGGCCGCAGTCGTTGCAGCGGCGGATCAGCAGCTGCCCCTGCGCGGCCGCGTCCCAGTAGGGGCGGGTGAAGGCGTCGATCTCCGGTAGGTCGAAGCGGGGTGCGCCCTCGGGGAGCGTGCTCACAGGAACAGCCCCCACGCCTCGTCCAGCGCCCAGGTCTGCCAGCTCATACCGAGGAGGGCGACCAGGGACATGAGCACCATCATGGAGTTCTGCCCCTGCTCGGCCCAGTCGTGGATCATCAGCACGAAGTAGAGCAGGTTCAGCAGCGCGCCGCCGATCAGGGCGATCGGGGTGAGGAAGCCCAGGACCAGGCCCAGGCCGATGGCCAGCTCGGCGTAGAGGACGACATACGCCATCAGCTTGGGGCGGGACCCGACGACGGCGCCGAATCCGCCGCGTACGAACGCCCAGCGGTGCTTGGCGGCGACGCCGGCCGCCCAGGTGATGCCGGTGTTCCGTTCCAGCCAGGCCTTCTTGTCCTTGTGCCGCCAGCTCTCCAGCCACCACAGGCCGAGCCCGATGCGGAGCACGGCGAGCCATTCGGGCCCGCTGAGCCAGATCGTACGCATCTCTCCCCCTCTCCGGCCGCCCCGCCGGGCGCCGACCACGCAATCTGACGGTACGTCAGTTCAGCGGACGCGGGGGCGGCCGCGCAAGGGGTCGTGCAGCGGCCTGTGATCGATCCGCAACCGATTCGGAATAAATTTGTCGGAAACCTGTCAAATATCTGACTACGCTCACGCCCATGGCCGACACCTTCCCCGAGCACTCCTCACCTGTGTACGTGATCGGCGCCGGCCCGGGCGGGCTCGCCACAGCGGCGGCCCTGCGCGAACGCGGCATCCGCGCGGTGGTCCTGGAGAAGTCGGAGGCGGTCGCCGCCTCTTGGCGTGCCCATTACGACCGGCTGCATCTGCACACCACGCGCCGCCTGTCCGCCCTCCCCGGGCTCGCGATCCCCCGTGCGTACGGGCGGTGGGTCGCCCGCGACGACGTGGTGCGCTATCTGGAGCAGTACGTCGAGCACCACCGGCTGGAGATCGTCACCGGGGTGGAGGTCTCACGGATCGACCGGGCCCCGGACGGCGAGGGCTGGGTGCTGCGGGCCACGGGCGGGCGGACGCCCTCCTCGCCCGTCGTGGTCGTGGCCACCGGCTACAACCACACCCCGCGCGTGCCCGACTGGCCGGGCCGGAAGACCTATACCGGCGAGCTGCTGCACGCGAGCCGCTACCGCAACGCCCGCCCCTACGAGGGCCGGGACGTCCTGGTCGTCGGCATCGGCAACACGGGCGCCGAGATCGCGGTCGACCTCGTCGAGGGCGGCGCGGCCCGGGTGCGGCTCGCGGTGCGCACCGTGCCGCACATCCTGCGCCGCTCCACGGCGGGCTGGCCCGCGCAGGCCACCGGCATCATGGTGCGGCGGCTGCCCACCACGCTGGTGGACCGGGCGGCACGGGTGATGAACCGGCTCACCATGCCGGACCTCGCCGAGCACGGACTGCCCTTGCCGGAGACCGGCCTGTACACCCGGGTGCGCCAAGGCGCGATTCCGGTGCAGGACGTCGGCCTCATCGACGCGGTCCAGGCCGGGAAGGTGGAGGTGGTGGCGGCGGTCGAGTCCTTCGAGGAGGACAAGGTGGCGCTGGCCGACGGCTCCCGCATCAGCCCCGACACCGTGGTCGCGGCGACCGGCTACCGGCGCGGCCTGGACGACCTCGTCGGCCACCTGGACGTGCTCGACGCGCGCGGCAGGCCGCTGGCCCACGGCCCGCGCACCGCCCCCTCGGCTCCGGGCCTGCACTTCACGGGCTATACGAACCCGATCAGCGGCATGTTCCGCGAACTCGCCATCGACGCGCACAAAATCGCCAAGGCCATCGACCGCACATCGGCGTGATATCGCCGCTCCCGCCCGGCGTGACCGCTGGATCCGCCGGGCACCATCACCTCACCGCCTCAAGAGCGGCCCCCGTCACCCTGCGTTTTGTCCACGCACCCCCATTCCTGACATGGCGTCAGTTCCGTTAATCTGACTCCTGAGTAATCTGACTGGACGTCAGCTATCTGGCTTGTCGCCAACGAGCAGGAGTGGCGGATACCGATGCTTGGATCGACTCACGGCACCCTCACCACCAACTCCCGTCACGCCCGCGTCGCCGCCTGCGGCCGGCCTCCCGGCCCCACCGTCCATGTCCACGGCAGATCCGCGGCCGCCGAGACCGCCGAGGACATGGACGTCAGCGGCCGCCCGCTGCACTCCGCCGTCCCCGATCTGGACCGGTTCTTCCGCCCCGAGTCGGTGGCCGTCATCGGCGCCTCCGACGCCGAGGGCCGCCCCAACACCGGCATCACCCGGCAGCTGATCGCCTGGGCCGAGCGCGTCGGCGCGCGCCTGCACCCCGTACATCCCTCCCGCTCCGCCGTCTTCGGCCTCCCCTGCGTCCCGTCCGTGGCCGATCTGCCCGAACCGGTCGATCTCGCCGTCCTCCTCGTCCGCGACCCCCTTCCGCTCGTCGATGAACTCGCCGCCGCCAAGGTCAAGTTCGCCGTCGCCTTCGCCTCCGGCTTCGCCGAGACCGGCGCCGAAGGCGCCGCCGCCCAGGCCCGGCTGTCCGCCGCCGTACGGCGCGGCGGACTGCGCCTGCTGGGCCCCAACACCAACCTCAACGCCTTCGAGGAGTTCCGCGAGGACCTGGACGGGCCGGCGATCGCCCTCATCACCCAGTCCGGCCACCAGGGCCGCCCCGTCTTCACCCTCCAGGAGCTGGGCATCCGGCTCAGCCACTGGGCCCCCACCGGCAACGAGGCCGACCTGGAGACCGCCGACTTCATCTCCTACTTCGCCTCCCGGCCCGAAGTCGGCGCCATCGCGATGTATGCGGAAGGGCTCAAGGACGGGCGCAGCTTCCTGCTGGCCGCCGACCGCGCCGCCCGCGCCAAGGTGCCCGTCGTGGCCGTCAAGGTCGGCCGCACCGAGACCGGGGCCCGCACGGCCGCCTCCCACACCGGCAAGCTGACCGGCTCGGACGCGGTCGTGGACGCGGCCATGCGGCAGTTCGGCGTGATCCGGGTCGACGGCCTGGACGAGCTGCAGGACACGGCCGCGCTGCTCGCCCGCGCCCGGCCCCCGCACGCCGAGGGCGTCGTGGTCTATTCGATCTCCGGGGGCACCGGCGCCCACTTCTCCGACCTGGCGACGGCCGCCGGGCTCCCGCTGCCCACACTCTGCGCCGAGAAACAGGCCGAGCTCCACCAGTGGATACCCGACGACCTCAGCGTCGCCAACCCCGTCGACAACGGCGGCCACCCCGTCGGCGACTGGCGGGGCCGGAAGATCATCGACGCCATCCTCGCCGACCCGTCCGTCGGCGTGCTGATCTGCCCGATCACCGGGCCGTTCCCACCGATGAGCGACAAGCTGGCGCAGGACCTGGTCGACGCGGCGGAAGAGACGGACAAGCTGGTGTGCGTGGTGTGGGGCTCGCCGGTGGGCACCGAGGCCGCCTACCGCACCACCCTGCTCGGCTCCTCGCGCGTCGCCACCTTCCGGACCTTCGCCAACTGCATCACCGCCGTCCGCGCCTATCTGGAGCACCACCGCTTCACGGCCGGCTACCGCTCCCCCTTCGACGACGCCCCGCGCACCCCCTCCCCCTCGGCCCGCAAGGCCCAGGCGCTGCTGCGCCCGGGAGAACAGCTGAGCGAGCACGCCGCGAAGCAGCTGCTGCGGGCGTACGGCATCCGGGTGCCGCGCGAGCAGTTGGTGACCAGCGCGGCGGCGGCCGTCCGCGCCGCCGGTCTGGTCGGCTACCCCGTCGCCATGAAGGCCTCCGCGCCACAGCTCGCCCACAAGACCGAACTGGGCCTGGTCAGGCTCGGGCTCACCTCCGCGAGCCAGGTCCGCGACACCTATCGGGACCTGACCGACATCGCCCGCTACGAAGGCGTCGAGCTGGACGGTGTGCTGGTCTGCCAGATGGTCGAGCGCGGTGTGGAGATGGTCGTCGGCGTCACCCACGACAGCCTCTTCGGGCCGACCGTCACCGTGGGCATCGGCGGGGTGCTCGTCGAGGTGCTGCGGGACACTGCCGTACGCGTGCCGCCCTTCGGCGAGGACCAGGCGCGCGCGATGCTCACCGAGCTGCGCGGCCGGGCCCTGCTCGACGGCGTACGCGGCATGCCCCCCTGCGATGTGGACGCCCTGGTCGAGGTCGTCCTCCGCGTCCAGCGCATGGCCCTGGAGCTCGGCGACGACCTCGCCGAGCTCGACGTCAACCCCTTGATGGTGCTGCCGCGCGGCCAGGGCGCGGTGGCCCTCGACGCCCTGGCCGTGTGCCGCTGAGGCACCCGGCCCGCGCGCCCGGCCCTCCACCCGAACCGTTGCCGCCGCCTCGACACCACCCGCCCCGGCCACGGCCCCAGCCCAAGGGAATTCCCCCATGACTTCCTCCCCCGAAGAATCACCTGAATCCGTTGTACGGCACGCCACTGACAACGGCGTGGCGTGGATCACCCTCGACCGCCCAGCCGCGATGAACGCCATCACCCCTGACCAGCGCGAACGCCTGATTTCGCTGCTCGACGACGCCTCCGCCGACCCGGCGGTCGGGGCCGTGGTGATCACCGCCACCGGCAAGGGCTTCTGCGCCGGGGCCGACCTGCGCGGCGGTGCCCGCACGGGCGCCGCCGGGAGCGCCAGCGGCAGCGCCGACGGGGACGAACGGGTCGCCGGCGATGTGGCCCGGCTGATCCGGCGCGGGGCGCAGCGGCTCATCGCCGCCGTGCTGGACTGCGAGAAGCCGGTCATCGCCGCCGTGAACGGGACCGCGGCCGGGCTCGGCGCCCATCTCGCCTTCGCCTGCGATCTGGTGATCGCCGCCGAGTCGGCCAGGTTCATCGAGGTCTTCGTCCGCCGCGGGCTGGTCCCCGACGGCGGCGGCGCCTATCTCCTCCCACGCCTGATCGGCCCGCAGCGGGCGAAGGAGCTGCTGTTCTTCGGCGATTCGCTGTCCGCCGCCGAGGCCGAGCGGATCGGCCTGGTCAACCGGGTCGTCCCGGACGGCGAGCTGGCCAAGACCGCCCGCGAGTGGGCCGAGCGCTTGGCCGCCGGCCCGACTCGCGCCATCGCCCTCACCAAGCAGCTGGTGAACGGCTCGCTGGAGGCCGATCGCGCGGCCGCGTTCGCCGCCGAGGCAGCGGCCCAGGAGATCAACATGACCACGGCGGACGCGCAGGAAGGCGTCCGCGCCTTCGCCGAGCGCCGCGCCCCCGAGTACCGGGGCCGCTGACTCCCGGGCCGCCGAAGGGAGCGGAGGGTCCGGGACTTCCCATCTGACGCAGCATCAGATTCAATGGAATCATGATGGGACACGCCGGGATGGCAGCTACCGCGGTCCGCTATCTGCGCTCGGTCGGCTCGCCGACCGCCGCCAAGCGCCGCGACAATCCTCTGCCGCAGGGGGCCTCGGCGCCGCACCGGCCCGGCCGCCCCGCCCTGCGCGCCGTACGCGCGGACGAGCGTCTTCCGCTGGACCCGGCGGAGTTCCGGCGGGTGCTCGGCCACTTCGCGAGCGGCGTCACGGTCATCGCGGCGGTGGACGAGGAGGGCCCGGCCGGGTTCGCCTGCCAGTCCTTCTCCTCCCTCTCCCTCGACCCGCCGCTGATCGCCTTCATGGTCGCCCGTACGTCCACGACCTGGCCGCGCATCGCCCGCGCCGGGGCCTTCTGCGTCAACATCCTGGGGGCGGACCAGGGCGAGCTGTGCCGGGGCTTCGCGGTGAGCGCATCCCGGCGACCGGACAAGTTCGCCGGCGTCCGGCACCAGCCGGCCCCGGTGACCGGCTCACCGCGGCTCGCGGACGTCCCCGCGTGGATCGACTGCACGGTCCACGCCGTGCACACCGGCGGCGACCACCTGGTGGTCGTTGGCCGCGTCCGCGCCCTCGGCACGGACGACCTCACCGCCCGCTCGGGCCCTCTCCTCTTCCACCGCGGCGAGTTCACCACCCTGGCACCACAAGGCCAGGACGGGGCTCAGCAGTAGGCGCTGTCCGGGCGACGGGACCTAGGCGATGCGCGGGACCTCCTCCCGCTCCCGCCGGATGACCAGGGCCATCAGCGCGGCCACCGCGCACAGCGCGCCCGCGCTGTACCAGACCATGTCGTACGACCCGAAGGTGTCCCGCGCCACGCCTCCGACGAAGGCGATCACCCCCGCGCCCACCTGGTGCGAGGCCAGCACCCATCCGAAGACGATCGCGCTGTCCTCGCCGTAGTGCTCACGGCACAGAGCGATGGTGGGCGGCACGGTCGCGACCCAGTCGAGCCCGTAGAAGACGATGAAGAAGAGCATCGGGGGATGCACGGAGTCCGACAGGAGCATCGGCAGAAACATCAGCGAGAGCCCACGCAGCGCGTAGTAGACGGCGAGCAGCCGCCGCGCGTCGAACCGGTCGGTGAACCAACCGGAGGCCACCGTGCCCACGATGTCGAAGATCCCGATGACCGCGAGCAGACCGGCGGCGGCCGTCACGGGCATGCCATGGTCGTGCGCGGCGGGCACGAAGTGCGTCTTGACCAGGCCGTTGGTGGAGGCGCCACAGATCGCGAAGGTCCCGGCCAGCAGCCAGAACGGGCCGGTGCGCGCGGCCGAGAGCAGCGCGGTGATCGCCCGGCGGGCCGCGCCGCGCTGCGGTGCGGGCTTGGGCGCGGGCGGCCCCTCGGCCCCGTACGCGGCCACCCCCACATCGGCCGGGTGGTCGCGCAGCAGCAGCCAGACGAAGGGGACTACGGCGAACGCGACGACCGCCACCGTGACCGCGGCCGGGCGCCAGTGGTGGTACTCCACGATCCACGACAGGGCGGGCAGGAACACCAGCTGCCCGGACGCGCCTCCCGCCGTGAGAATGCCGGTGACCAGGCCGCGCCGCTCGACGAACCACCGATTGGTGACCGTCGCGGCGAAGGCCAGCGCCATCGAGCCGCTGCCGAGGCCCACGAGGACGCCCCAGCACAGGACGAGCTGCCAGGCTTCGGTCATGAAGACCGTGAGCCCGGCCCCTACGGCGATCACCGTCAGCGCGCAGGCGACGACCTTACGGATGCCGAAGCGATCCATAAGGGCGGCGGCGAACGGCGCGGTGAGCCCATAGAGGGCGAGATTCACGGACACCGCGAACCCGATCAGCCCCCGCGACCAGCCGAATTCCTCGTGCAGGGGGTCGATCAGCAGACCGGGGAGCGAGGCGAAGCCGGCCGCGCCGACGATCGTCACAAAGGTGACGGCGGCGACCCACCACGCACGGTGAATCCTCGGCCGCCGCCGGGCGGGAAGGGGTTGCTCGTCCTGACCTGGAGTCCCTGGGAGTTCGGTTGCCTGCGTCACCTGACCAGCATCAACGCTGCGTTCGGCCCGTACGAGTGGCCCGAGGGACAGCATTCGTTAGGATCGGGCCACGAGATATGCGTTGGAGGCCCGTATGCCCTCATCCATGGACGCCGACAGCCGGCACCGGATCGCCGTGCTGGTCCTGCCCGGTGTGATCCCCTTCGAGCTGGGCATCCCCTTCAGGATCTTCGGCGGGGCCCGCTCCGCGGAGGGCGAGCGCTTCTACAAGGTGTTCAGCTGCACTCCTGAGCCCGGCGAGGTATCGACGGACGCCGACTTCCCGATCGTCGTCGAACGCGGCCCCGAGGCGCTGGCCGAAGCCGACACCATCGTCGTACCCACCAGCTACGAGATGGGGCAGGTCTATAGGGAGGGCACACTTCCGCCGGCGCTCGCCGCCGCCCTGCTCCACGCCCGGCCCGGCGTCCGCTGGATGTCCATCTGCACCGGCAGCTATGTGCTCGCGGCCGCCGGGCTGCTCGACGGCCGCCCCGCCACCACCCACTGGCGGAGCTCCGCCCACTTCCAGACCCTCTTCCCCTCCATCGCGGTCGACCCGGACGTGCTCTTCGTGGACGACGGCGATGTGCTCACCTCGGCGGGCGTCGCCTCGGGCATCGACCTGTGTCTGCACGTCGTGCGGCGCGATCACGGCGCGGCCGTCGCCAACGAGGTCGCGCGGCGCAGCCTGGTGCCGCCGTACCGCGACGGCGGCCAGGCGCAGTACATCGAACGCCCGCTCCCCGAACCGCAGCAGGCGACCACGACGGCGGCGCGCGCCTGGGCGCTGAGCCGCCTGGAACGCCCGATCTCGCTCCGCGAGTGGGCCGACCAGGAGTCGATGAGCGTACGGACCTTCACCCGCCGCTTCCGCGAGGAGGTCGGTGTCAGCCCCGGGCAGTGGCTCGTACAGCAGCGCGTGGAACGGGCCAGGCATCTGCTGGAAGGCACCGATCTGTCGGTGGACCAGGTGGCGCGGGACGCGGGCTTCGGCACGGCCGCGTCGATGCGGCAGCACCTGCAGACGGCGCTCGGCGTCTCGCCCACGGCCTACCGGCGCACCTTCCGTGCCACGGCCGTCGGTGCCACGGCTGTCGGTGCCACGGCTGTCGGTGCCACGGCTGTCGGTGCCACGGCCGTGGGTGCCCTGGCCGACGCCTTCGGCAGCAGGTAGTCCCAGGGACGCCTCGCTGATCAGAAGGTGAGCACGGCCCGCGCCACCCGGCCTGCCCGCGCGTCGTCGGTGGCCTTGGGGAAGTCCTCGACGGGATAGGTCTGGGTGACCAGTTCGTCCAGCAGCAGCCGGCCCTGGCGGTAGAGGTCCGCGTACAGGGCGATATCGCGCTGCGGCCGGGCCGAGCCGTAGCGGCAGCCCAGGATGGCCTTGTCCAGATACATGGAGGAGACCAGGAAGGAGGCTTCGGCGTCGGCGGGCGGCACGCCGAGCAGCACCGCCTGGCCGTGCCGGTCGAGCAGGTCCACGGCCTCCCGGATGAGCCGGGTGCTGCCGACGCACTCGAAGGCGTGGTCGGCGCCGGACGGCAGGATCTCCCGGGCTGCGGCCGTCGAGGCGACGAAGTGCGTGGCGCCGAACTGCCTGGCCAGCGGCTCCTTTGCGGGGTTGGAATCCACGGCGACGATCGGCCCGGCCCCGGCGATCCGGGCGCCCTGCAGCACATTGAGCCCGATTCCGCCGGTGCCGATGACGACGACCGACTCGCCGCGGTCGACCCGGGCGCGGTTGAGCACGGCGCCGACGCCGGTGAGGACGCCGCAGCCGATGAGGGCGGCCGAGGTGAGGGGGATGTCCTCGGGAATCCTGACCGCCTGCACGGCCTTGACCAGCGTGCGCTCGGCGAAGGCGGAGTTCGAGGCGAAGTTGTACAGCGGCTGCCCGGCGCGGCTGAACGGCTTGCCCGGCCTGCCGATCGCCTTGCGGCACATGGTGGGGCGGCCACGGCCGCAGTCGGCGCAGGTCCCGCAGTTGGCGATGGTGGTCAGGGCGACATGGTCGCCGGGCGCGACATGTGTGACGCCGGCGCCGACCTCCACCACCGTGCCCGCGCCCTCGTGGCCGAGCACGACCGGGACGGGGAAGGGGATGGTGCCGTCGAGAACGGACAGATCGCTGTGGCACAGGCCCGCGGCGGCGACGCCGACCAGCACCTCACCGGGGCCTGGCGCCCGGATCTCCAGGTCGTCGACCACGCGCGGTTCGGTGCCGTCGAAGATGACGCCTCTCATCACCACTTCACCACTCTCTTTTCCTGGCCAGGACCACTTTCAGGAAGCCCAGACCACCGACTGGAGTTCGCTGTACGCGTGCAGGCCGAACGAGCCGCCGTCGCGGCCCACCCCGCTGTGCTTGAAGCCGCCGAACGGCGTCTCCGGGTGGCGCTGGGCGGTGTTGATGCCGACGTTGCCGCTGCGCAGGCGGGCGGCGAGGGCCCAGGCGCGGCCCGCGTCGGCGCTGAAGACGTAGTCGTACAGGCCGTACGGCGTGGAGCAGGCGATACGGACGGCCTCGTCCTCGTCGTCGAAGGGAAGGGCGACGACGACCGGGCCGAAGATCTCCTCCTGCGCGACGGTCATATCGGGACCCGCGTCGGCGATCAGGGTCGGGGCGACGTAGAAGCCGGGCTCGACCGCGGGGCGTTCGCCGCCCACCACGATCCGGGCGCCCTGGTCACGGGCCCCGGCGAGGTACGACTCGACGCGGTCGCGCTGGGCCGCGGAGATCAACGGGCCGACGATCGTGGAGTTATCCACAGGGTCCCCGACGATCAGTGACTTCGCATACCGTGTGAGTGCGGCGATGACCTTCTCGTACAGCGATCGATGGACGAGCACACGGGTCGGCGCCGTGCAGATCTGCCCGCTGTGGAAAGACCAGGTCGAACCGACCGCCCCGACCGCCGACTTGATCACGGACTCGTCGGCGTCCCCAAGGACGATGGCCGCGCCCTTGCCCCCCAGCTCCATCAGGGTGCGCTTCATCGAGTGGCCTGCGGACTCGGCGATCCTCTTTCCCACGGCGGTGGAGCCGGTGAAGCTGACCATGTCGACGCCCGGGTGCGCCACAAGCGCCTCGCCAGCGGCCGCGCCCGATCCGGTGACGACATTGAAGACACCGTCCGGGAGCCCGGCCTCCTTCAGCAGGGGGCCGAGTTCCAAACAGCACAGAGGGTCCTGCGGGGCCGGTTTGGCGACGACCGTATTACCCATCGCCAGGGCTGGGGCGACCTTGCCCGCGAGGTTGGCGAGGGGGAAGTTGTAGGAGGTGATACAGCCCACGACACCCACGGGGCGGCGGACGGCGGCCGCGCCGACGAGCCCGCCGGGGGCGAGGAGCGAGGCGGCAACGGGCAGGGGCGCGAGCGGGACCGTGTCCGGCTCGACGGCGCCTCGCGCATACCGGCGGAAGCGGTCGGCGGCCGGGGGCACCTGCATGGCCTTGGCGACGCGCATCGTCGCGCCCGTCTCGGCCTGGGCCAGCGGGATCAGCTCCCGGGCGTGCTCGGCGATCAGGGTGGCGGCGCGGTCGAGCACAGCGGCGCGCTCATGGGGGGCGGTGCGCGCCCACCCCTCATAAGCGTCCTGTGCCGCGCTCACGGCGGCGTCGACGTCGGCCACGTCGGCCTCCGGGGCATGGCCGACGATCTGCTCGGTGGCGGGATTGACGACCGGATAGTGCCCCTGCCCTGGCCGCCGCCGACCGCCGCCGATCCAATGCCCGTACGCCGTCTGCCGGCCCACCCTCTGCCCGTCCGCCTTCTGCCCGTCCGCCTTCTGCCCGTCTGCCGTCGGCTCGTCGGTCTTCATCCGCGTGATTCCTTAGGGAGGTTGAGAACGCGCTCGGCGATGATGTTCCGCTGGATCTCGTCCGAGCCGCCGTAGATCGTGTCGGCCCGAGAGAAGAGGAAGAGGCGCTGCCCGTCGTCGAGTTCGTACGGCCGCTCGGCGGTCCACCGCTCGGGGCCGAGCGCGGCCGCGGCGCCGCGTATCCGCACGGCCAGTTCGCCCAGCCGCTGGTGCCAGCCGCCCCACAGCAGCTTGGCGACGCTGGGCGCGCCGGGGCCCGATGCCTCGCCCAGGGTCCGCAGCGCGTTCCAGCGCATGGCCTTCAGCTCGGCCCACTGCTCGACAAGCCGGTCGCGCAGTACGGGGTCGTCGGCGGCGCCCGTGCGCAGCGCCAGCCGGACGACCCGGTCGAGCTCCTGGGCGAAGCCGATCTGCTGGGCGAGGGTGGAGACGCCGCGCTCCACGGCGAGCAGGCCCATGGCCACGCGCCAGCCCTGGCCGGCGCCGCCGACGAGGTGTTCCGCGCGCGCCACCGCGCCGTCGAAGAAGACCTCGTTGAACTCGGCGTCGCCGGTCAGCTGGCGGATCGGGCGCACTTCGACCCGTCCGGGCTGGTCCATCGGTACGAGAAGAAAGGAGAGACCATGATGGCGTTGTGAGCCGTCCTCGGTGCGCGCCAGAACAAAGCACCAGTCGGCTTCCTGGGCGAGGGAGGTCCAGATCTTCTGCCCGGTGACGCGGTACGTGCCGTCGCCCGGGTCGCGGACGGCGCGGGTCCGCACCCCGGCGAGGTCCGATCCGGCCTCGGGCTCGCTGTAGCCCTGGCACCACAGCTCCTCGCCGCGGGCGATGGGGGGCAGAAAGCGGGCGCGCTGGGTGTCATCGCCGTAGGCGAGCAGGGTCGGGGCGAGGAGGTTTTCGCCGATGTGGCCGAGCCGGGCGGGGGCCCCGGCGCGGGCGTACTCCTCGGCCCAGACGACCTGCTGGGTGAGGGTGGCGGGCTGGTTGCCGTAGGTGCCGTGCGTACAGTCCCAGCCGAGCCCGATCCAGCCGCCGGCGCCGAGTTCCCGCTCCCAGGCGCGGTGCGCGTCCGCCGCTGCCGGTGGGCCGTCGTGGCCGGCGCCGGGCTGCGCCTGCGACGGCGACTGGGGCTGTGGTTCCGGCTGTGGCTGTGGCCGCCCGGCGAGTTGGGACAGTGCGTCGGCGACGTGTTCGTCGAGCCAGTCGCGGGCTCGGGTGCGAAAGCGTTCGTCCTCCGGTCCGAAAGCGAAGTCCACGGCTTCTCCCGTCTACCGTCTACCGCCCCGCTCCCCCGGCCGCCGCTGGGCGGTGGCCCCGCCCAGCGGGTGCGGGTCACGCGTTGGGGCGTTGGCCCTTGGCCGCCGCCTTGGCCATGGCGTCGAGCTGAGCGAGCATCGGCATGGGGTCGGTGCCGACCGTGCCCGGGAGGAAGTCGGCGATCTTCTCCGGGGTCCAGGCGCCTTCCGTGTATCCCGCGCGCAGTTCCCGCGGCTGGGCCCAGACCGCGATCTTGGGGCCCGCGATCGTATAGACCTGTCCGGTGATCTTCTCGTCCCGGGCCCGTTCGCTCAGCAGATAGACCACCAGCGCCGCCACGTCCTCCGGCTCGCCGATCTCCTTGAGCTCCATGGGCACATTGGCGGACATCCGCGTCCGGGCGACCGGTGCGACGCAGTTGGCGGTCACCCCGTACTTGTGGAGGCCGAGTGCGGCGCTGCGTACCAGGGAGATGATCCCGCCTTTCGCGGAGGCGTAGTTGGCCTGCGCGACGCTCCCCTGGTGGTTGCCGCTGGTGAAGCCGATCAGGGTGCCGGAGCCCTGCTTGCGCATCACCGCGGAGGCCGCCCGGAAGACGGTGAAGGTGCCCTTGAGATGGGTGGCGACGACCGGGTCCCACTCCTCCTCGGTCATGTTGAAGAGCATCCGCTCGCGCAGGATCCCGGCGACGCAGACCACGCCGTCGAGCCGCCCGTAGTGTTCCAGCGCCGTGTCCACGATCCGCTGTCCGCCCGCCATGGTCGAGACGTCGTCGGCGACAGCCACCGCCGCTCCGCTCGCCGCCTCGATCTCCTTGACCACCGCCTCGGCGACTTCGCTGCTGGGTTCGCCGCCCTCGATCGACACTCCGTAGTCATTGACGACGACCTGGGCTCCTTCAGCCGCGCAGGCCAGTGCCACGGCTCGGCCGATGCCCCGCCCGGCCCCGGTGACGGCGACCACTTTGCCGCCCAAGAAGTTGCCCACGTCGCTTCCCCTCCCGGAGTTTCTGACGGTCCGTTAGATTTTTGAGCAGACGCGGCCCGAGTACAACCCCCCGAGCGGAATCCCGCCCGGAAGCCGAACCGAGGAGGCTCCATGACTCTGCCGCCCGAATTCCACGACATCGCCAAGCGCATCAACAACTGGGGCCGCTGGGGGGAGGCGGACGAGATCGGGACGCTCAATCTGATCACCGACGAGGTGGTCAGGGGCGCCGCGGCGACCATACGGAGCGGCCGCCGCATCCCGCTCGCGGTCCCGCTCCAACAGGACGGGGTGCAGACCGGTGTGATCCCGGGCCGGGTCAATCCGCTGCACACCATGATCGCCGTCAATCTGGAGATATTCGGCCCGGACACCGTGGCCACCAGCGACGACGCCGTGACGATGGGACTGCAGTCGGGCACCCACTGGGACGGGCTGACCCATGTCTCGCACTCGGGCCGGATCTACAACGGCCGCCCCGCCGACTCCGTCACCCCTCATGGCCGCGCCACTTTCAGCGGCATCGACAAGGCGCGGCATATCGTCTCGCGCGGCGTGCTCCTCGATGTCGCCCGCACCCACGGACTCGACCGGCTCCCCGAGGGGCATGCCGTCACACCCGAAGACCTGGACGCCGCCGAGGCGCTGGCGAAGACCACCGTCCGCCCCGGCGATATCGCGCTGGTGCGCACCGGTCAGATCCAGCGCTATCTCGCGGGCGAGAAGGAGGCTTACGCCTTCCCCTCACCCGGCCTGTCCCTCCGTACCCCCGAGTGGTTCCACGCCCGGGACGTGGCCGCGGTGGCCAACGACACCCTCACCTTCGAGATCTTTCCCCCGGAGATAGAGAACCTGTGGATGCCGGTCCACGCCCTCGATCTCGTGGAGATGGGTATGCAGCAGGGCCAGAACTGGAATCTGGAGGAGTTGGGGCAGGCCTGCGCCGAGGAGGGGCGCTACACGTTTCTGCTGTCGGCCACACCCGAGCCGTTCGTCGGCGGCGTGGGGAGCCCCGTCGCGCCCGTGGCGATTCTGTGACCCGTGGTGATTTTGTGACCCGTGGCGTCTCGTGACGCGCCGCGGTTCCGTGACGCGCGGCCCACGGGGGCGCGGCCCCGCCATACAGCGGGGCGAGGGGCGGGTCTGTCGGGCGGCGGTGCGCTCATGCACACCCCGAGCACGGCACGGCACACCGCCACCCGGCTCCGGCGCCGATGCCCTGTCACGCGCCGGGCAGCGACCCGCACTCGCCAAGGAACCGCGCCGTAAGCACACGGCCCACAGGAATCACAGAGCCCTCGGCGTCCCCTCGCAACGAATCGCTGATCCTAGAGTGATCAAGCCACCACATCACGTCAACACCTGGTCTGGACTTTGTCGACTACACCCGATTTGTGATGGCGCATGAGAACCCGCATGCCCCGTCAGGACCGGTTCTTCATGACTTCCGTACCCCTCATGACCCCCACGGGCGCCCCGGTCCACCTCGCACCAGATGCGCTTGCCCGCGCCCTCCGGATGCCAGCCCCAGCGGTCCGCCAAGCCGTCGACCAGTTCAAGACCTCGCCCGTTGGTGGCCTCTTCGCCCGCGCACCGCCGCCGCGGCGCCCGGCCGCTGGCGTCGGCGACCTCGACCCGGACCGTACCCGAGCCCGGCCCCCACCCCCCGCGGCCGCCCGCACCGGGCCCGCCGACGTCGCCCTGCGCCGGGAAGAGCATGCGCAGCACCGCCGGACAGCCCGTGTGCACCACGGCGTTGGTCACCAGCTCCGAAATCAGCAGGATCAGGGTCTCGGCAAGCGGCTCGTCCACCCCTATCCCGGACCCGGCGAGCCGCGAGCGCGCCCATCGGCGGGCGCGGCTCACCTCCGCGGGGTCGGGCCGGACCTCCATCTGCATCTGAAGCACCTGCACCGCTCACACCATCCGAACCGGCGGACACATCGCCTCGTACCTCCAAGAGGTCACGGAACGTGACTCTCCCCCAGCTACCGCTGGGAGGTGCCCCCTCCCAGCGACGGCTGAGAGGTACCCCCTTGCGAGACAGCATGGTTGACGTACAGTCACCCCAACAAGCGCTTCGGTCATATTCCAGCGCCAAGGAGTATGCGTGCGGCATACTGTGCGACGCGCGCCGTTGGGAGTCGAACACCGGGGCGCAGAGCCTGCGCACCCCGCGCGAGCGGGGCACATTGGCGTGCCCGGAGTCGCCCCATGGGCCACGCCGGGATAGTTGCACCCCAAAACCGTTCGCACGCAACGGAGAGTACCCGAGCATGGGCCCGACTCCCCCCTGCGACGAGTCACACCTAGGAAACAACCCGGTATCAACGCTCGGTCACCTCGAAGACTCTGGGGATTCCCCCAGGAATCGCGACACCTGAACAATTCAGGCGTATCCACGAAGTCGGGTCACAAACCTCATCAGCCGGCGAGCAGCCCGGCCGCGAGCTCCTCCTCGGCCTCGGCCGCCGTCTGCCACTGCTCGGCCCTCACCCAGGCCCGCTTGAGGTGCAGATGGACATCGGCCTCCCAGGTGAAGCCCATCCCGCCATGGATCTGCAGACAGTCCCGCGCGTTACGGACGGCGGCCTCGTCGGCAAGCAGCTTGGCGGCCGCCACTTCACCCGCGTCTTCGGTGACAGCGGCGGCGTAAACCACACTTCTGGCTGTTTCCGCGCGCACCAGCATCCCGGCGCACAGATGCTGTACGGCCTGGAAGGCGCCGATCGCCCGGCCGAACTGGGAGCGCTCCTGGGCATGGCGTACGGCCAGCTCGACCGTACGGGCCGCGCTGCCCAGTTGCAGGGCGGCGGTCAGCAGCACCGCCTCCCGTCTGAGCCGGGCCGCGGAGCGGCGCCCGGCCGGGCCTGCGGCCGACCACCATTCCCCCCGGCCCGGACCGCTGCCACGGTCCAGCCGGTGCAGTGGCGTCGCCGGGTCCACGGACCGTATCGGCCGTGCGGAGCGCGCGAGTCCGGCCGCGGACCGCACGCCGATCCCCCCGTCACCCCCGTCACTGTCGCCGCCCCCGCCGCCCTCGCCGCCGTCACCGTCACCCCCGTCGCCCCCGCCTCCACCGCCCTTGTCGTCACCGATCACCAACACGGCATCGGCCGACGCCAAGTGCTCGACCAGCGACCCCGCCGCGTCCAGCGCCGTGACCACGGCCCGGCCCTCGGCCGCGCCCGCCACCACCCCGGCCGCCAGATGCGTCGCGACCAGGGGCCCGGGCAGCAGCGCCCGGCCCGCCTCCTCGAAGACCAGCACCGCCTCGGGCAGGCCGAGCCCCACCCCGCCGTCCGCCTCCGCCAGCCGCAGCGCGAAGAACCCGGCCCCGCCCAGCTCCCGCCACAGCGCCCGGTCCACCGCGGGCGCGCCGGCGTCCACCACCGCCCGCAGCCGCTCCCGCGGAAACCGCCCCTCCAGCAGTTCGCGGACCCCCGCCCGCAGAGCACGCTGGTCGTCCGTGAGCCGGAAGTCCACGGGCCCGCTCACCGTCCCTTCGGCAGGCCGAGGATGCGCTCGGCGACGATGTTGTGCTGGATCTGGGAGGTGCCCGCCGCGATGGTGTACGAGAGCGAGGACAGCCGGTCCGCGACCCATGCGTGGTCGGCGTCCAGCGCCCCCGCGCCCAGCACTTCGGCGGCCGCGTCGTACAGCTCCTGACGGACATGCGAATAGCGCAGTTTGAAGACCGAGCCGCCGGTGCCCGGCACCCCGCCGGTGCGCTGCGTCTCGCTCACGTTCCACTGGGTGAGCCGCCACAGCGCGGCGAACTCGGCCGCGAGCCGCCCCAGCCTGCGGCGCAGCACCGGGTCGTCCCAGCGCCCGTTGGCCTTCGCCTCGCGCGCCAGGGCCTCAAGCACCCGGCGGCAGGCCACGACCTCGCCCACGAACGCCGTGCCGCGCTCGAAGGAGAGGGTCACCATGGTCACGCGCCAGCCGTCGTTCTCCGCCCCGATCCGGTGGGCGACCGGCACCCGCACCTCGTCCAGGAACACCTCGGCGAACTCCGCGGTCCCGGCGAGGGTGCGCAGCGGCCGTACGGTGACCCCCGGCGCGTCCATCGGCATCGCCAGCCAGGAGATCCCCTGGTGCTTGGGGGCCTCGTCGCTGACAGGTGCGGTGCGGACCAGGAGTTCGCACCAGTCGGCGACCTCGGCGTGCGAGGTCCAGATCTTGCTGCCGGTGATGACGTACGAGTCACCGTCCCGCACCGCCCTGGTGCGCAGCGAGGCCAGGTCGGATCCGGCCTCCGGCTCCGAGAAGCCCTGGCACCAGACCTCGTCCCCGCGCAGGATCGGCGGCAGCCAGCGCGCCCGTTGCGCCGCGTCGCCCTCGGCGGCGATGGTGGGGCCCGCGTGCAGCAGACCGACGAAGTTGGCGCCCACATAGGGCGCCCCGGCCCGTTCGGTCTCCTCCAGGAAGATCAGGTGCTGGGTGGGGGTCGCCCCCTGGCCGCCGGCGTCTTTCGGCCAGTGCAGCCCGGCGTACCCCGCGTCGTACAGCGCGCGCTGCCAGCCGCAGTCGTAGGCGCGGCGGCCGGGCCAGTCGGCGGGGTCCGGGGGATCCGGCAGCTTGGGCAGGACGTCGGCGAGCCAGGCGCGCAGCCGCCGCCGGAAGTCCTCCTCCGCCTCCGTGTACTCGAGGTCCATCCGCGTCCCCTCGCAGACGTAAATCTGACGCTACGTCAGATAAATCACAAGGCTAGCCCCGCAGACTCTGGACCGACAAGGCGCCGAGCTCTACGCTTCCCGCACAATCTGACTAGGCGTCAGTTGGAGGTCCCGCATGACCGACACCGCCCAGGAATTCGGCACCGCGCATCAGCTCGGCACCTCGGCGACGCTGTGGGAGCTGGTCGAACGGCGCGCCGCACTCACCCCCGACGACCCCGCCCTGCTGCAGGCCGCCGCCTCCGCCCGCGACGACCGGCGGATGACCTTCCGCGCCCTGCGCGCCCGCGCGGAGCGCACCGCGGCCGGGCTTTACGGAATGGGGGTACGCCCCGGCAGCCGCGTCGCCTGGCAACTGCCCACCCGTATCGAAACGGCCGTCCTGACCATGGCCCTGGCCCGGCTGGGCGCCGTGCAGACCCCGCTCATCCCCTTCTACCGCGACCGGGAGGTCGACTTCGCGCTGCGCGCCTCCGGCGCCCGCTTCCTCGCCGTCCCCGGTCGCTGGCGCGGCTTCGACCACACCGCGATGGCCCACCGCCTCGCCGCGCGACTGCCCGATCCGCCCCTGGTCTTCGAGGCGTACGACACCCTCCCCGAGGCCGATCCGGACGCCGTGCCGCTGCCCCCGCCGCCCGCCGACGGGACCGCCGTCCGCTGGATCTACTGGACCTCCGGCACCACCTCGGAGCCCAAGGGCGTTCTGCACACCGACCGCAGCCTGATCGCCGCCGGGGCCTGCCTGGGCCATGCGCTGCGGCTGCGTCCGGACGACGTCGGCTCCATGGCCTTTCCGTACGCCCATGTGGCCGGGCCCGACTACACGGTGATGCTGCTGATGTACGGCTTCCCCGCCGTGCTGCTCGAGCACTTCGCGCTGCCCGCCTCGCTCGCCGCGTACCGGCGGCACAAGGTCACGGTCGCGGGCGGCAGCACCGCCTTCTACTCGATGTTCCTGGCCGAACAGCGCAAAGACCCCGGCCACAAGCTCATCCCCACCCTGCGGCTGCTGGCCGGCGGCGGCGCCCCCAAACCGCCCGAGCTGTACTACGAGGTCGTCCGCGAACTGGGCTGCCAGCTCACCCACGGCTACGGCATGACCGAAGTCCCCATGATCACCATGGGCGCGCCGGACGACACCCAGCACCACCTCGCGACCACCGAAGGGCGGCCGCCGGCGGACATGGAAGTCCGCATCGTGGACCGGGACGGAAAATCGCTGCCCTCAGGGACCGACGGCGACGTGCGGTTGCGCGGCGAGGCCGTCTGCGCCGGGTATCTGGACGAGGCCCAGACCCGCGAGGCGTTCGACGCCGACGGCTTCCTCATCACCGGCGACCTCGGGCATCTCACCGCGGAGGGACATCTCGTCCTCACCGGCCGCTCCAAGGACGTCATCATCCGTAAGGGCGAGAACATCTCCGCAAAAGAGGTCGAGCAACTGCTCTACGAGCACCCCGACGTCGGCGATGTGGCCGTGATCGGGCTGCCGGACGCGGTCCGCGGCGAGCTGGTGTGCGCGGTGGTCGAACAGCCCGCCGGACGGCCCGCCGGCACGGAACCGCTCACCCTTGAGGCCGCGATCGCGTATTTGCGCGCCCAAGGGCTGTCCGTGCACAAGCTGCCCGAAAGGCTCGAAATAGTCGACGCGCTGCCGCGCAACGACACGCTCCGCAAGGTGCTCAAGTACAAGCTGCGGGAGCGGTTCGCCTAAGGCTCCGGCCGTGCGGCGGGATCAGCCGGACGTGCTGTACGTCGCCGTCGCCTGCTCGAAGTAGCGGGCGACCGCGCGGCGCTCGTCGGCCGGGCCGATCACCAGGACGACGTGGTACCGGCCGTCGATGAGCATCACCAGATTGCGGGCGTACACATTGCGGCCGCTGCTGTCCCGCCAGCTGAACTCCCCCTCGGCCATCGCCGTCTGCCCCACGTCGATCCGCCGCAACCCGGAGGACGAGGCCCAGGAGGAGGAGCGGAAGGCCGCCAGCTCGGGCTCCTTGTTCTGCTGGTAGGCCATGGGGTCGGAGCCGAGCTCGGACTCCTTGTCCCGCCCCGCCACCACGACCAGTTCGAAGTCGCCGCCGATATAACGGATCTGGCCGCGGGAGTTCTCGCCGCGCCGGGTCCAGCTCTCGTGCACGGCGACCTTGAACCCCTTGGGGTCCTTGCGCACCGCGAAGCCCTTCGCCAGGCCCGCGGGCGGCGTCGACTGCGCCTGCTGATCGTCCGGCGCGGACGTGCCCGAACCCTCGCCGCCCCCGCTCGAACTCTGCGGATCGTGCGGCGACGGCTCCCGCGAGGCGGTCGGCGCATCGCTCTGCGCGCCCGCCGTGCCCGTACGGCCCTGGCTTTTCTCCTCGTCGGCCCGCGGCATGAACATCATCGCGTACAGCACCGCCGCCGCCAGAACCAGCAGTATCAGCGCCAGCAACACCCGGCCCAGCCTGCGCGGACGGCGCTCACCCGGCTCTTTGCCCCGCTTGTGCCGCCCGTGCGCGGCGACGACCGGCGCGCCGCCCCCGCGGCCCCTGCGCACCAGCCAGCCACGGCGGCGCACAATGGGCAGCCGCCGGGGGTCGGACGGGCCGCCCGGCCCTATCGACGGCACCGTGACCGTGCTGCTGCCGACATCCGGCTCCGGCGCCGAGCGGATCAGCGACCGCAGCCAGCCGCGCAGCTCCTCGAAGTCCGGGCGCTCGGTGGGGTCCTGGCGCATCAGCGACTCGACGACGGGGCGCAGCGGACCGCACTCCTCCGCGTACGCGGGCGCCTCGGAGCACACCAGCTGCACCAGCTCGGCGGCGCTCTCCTCGGGGTACGGGGCATGCCCCTGTACGGCGCGGTAGAGCAGCACGCCCACCGCCCACAGGTCGGCGGCCGGGCCGACGGGAGGCGCCAGCCGCCAGTTCTCGTGGACCGGAACCGCCTGCTCGGGCGCCCACCGCTCGGTGACGGCCCCCACCACGACGATCCGCGCCTGCCGCGCGCGCTCGGCGGCCAGCGCGGTCGCGGGCCCGCGCCGCGCGCCATGGGCGGCCGCGGCGTCGTCGTCCCATGAGCCCGCCTTGGGGACCCCGTTCGGGGCGGCCGGCCGGCCCGGGTCGATGTACAGCGCGCGGGTCGCGTGCGGGTGCCGGTCGGCCTGAGTGCCCAGGTCGGTCTGCCGGTTTGGGTCGGCATACGGGGCTGGGACCGCCGAGCGGTTCGGGTCCGCGTCGGCGTACGGGGCCGGGGCCTTGACGGGGCCCGGGGCGGTGCCGTTGGCGTGGGGGGCGGGGCGCAGGGCGCCTTCCGCCTGCTCGGCGGCGGGCCCGTTCGGGACGTCGGTCGCGCCGGGTCGCGCGCTACGGGGCGCGGAGCCCTCGACGTTCGCCCGCGCGGCGGCGCGGGCGCCCGCCGCGTAGGCGGCGATCGCGCTGGCTCGTGCGGCGCGCTCGGCGGCGCCCTGCGGGTCGCCGGGCGCCGGGGCGGACGGGCGGCCGTCGGAGGCCGGTTCGCCCCGCCGCGCTCCCGGTACGCCCGGCCCGGCACCGTGCGTGCTGTGCGGGGCGCTCAGGCCGTTCTGGTCGTCCGGGGCGTCCGGCCGCCCGCCGTCGATGCGCTCGGCGGGGCGCCATTCCGAGCCCGGGGGCAGCCTCAACCCGAGGGCCGGGCCGGGCTGTTCGAGCGCACCGCGCTGCCCTGGGAGCCCGCCGGCCGGACCGCCCTGCGGCCCGGGGCGCGGCCCGCGCTCGCCCGGCGCCGTACCCGGATCACGCGGCGTGGGAAAGCCGCCCGCCGCGCCCTGGTCGCGGTACAGCGGCTGCGTCCGGTGGACGGCAGGACCCCCGCCAGGGGGCAGAACGCCGCCCGCCGCGGAACGCCCCTCGACCGCCGGGCCCCCGGCCTCGCCGCCGCCGTCGAAGTCGGAGTCGCCGTCGGAGTCAGCCTGTTCCGCTGGGGCGGAACGCCCGCCCTGCTCAGCCCCGTCGGCCGGACCGGCCGACGGCCGGGGCACCGGGTCGTACCCGCACAGCGCCTCTTCCGCGGCGCCCGCCGCCAGCCCGGTGAGCATGGCGCGGCCGTCGTCGCAGACGAGGACGGTCCGGGCGGTGATGTTGCGGTGGATCCAGCCATCGGCGTGCAGGGCGCGCAGCGCGGTGAGGATGTCGTGGGCGAGCTCGGCGGCGCGGTACGGGGACAGCGTCCGCTCCGCGAGCAGCGCGGCCAGCGGGCGGCCGGCGACCAGTTCGCTGACGATCCACAGGCTCCCGGCCTCCACGAAGACATGGAAGACCTGGTCGAGCCGCGGATGGTCGGGCACCTGCGCGGCCGCCGTCGCGGCCTCGATGGCGCGGCGCACCGCCGGGTCGCCGCCGGCGCGGGCGCCGCGGCCCATCCCGTTCGTACGCCCTGAAGCCCCCGAGTACCCCGAAGCCCCAGGCCCGCCCGCCCCGTAGCGCCCGTCGTCGCCGACGACCTCCGCCTCGACGGTCTCCGGCAGCGGTATCTGCCTGAGGTGGACTTCCTGCCCGCTGTAGGTGTCGAAGGCGCGGGTCTCGACGAGTTCGTACTCATCGGCCGGGGGCAGGGGCAGGCGATAGCGGTCGGCGAGAACCCGACCCGCGTATTCGTCCACGACGCCTCCCCGAGCGCGCGATCCGCTCCCTCATCCGCACCGAACGAAACCGTCAACCAGGGGCGTTTTGCCCGCGCTTGCCGCTGCGTACGGTTCTCGGCCTCTCACGATACGTGCCCGGGGCGCGCTGTGCCGACCGGTGTGCTCAGTCCGTGATGTCGAAGGTGTCGAACGCGGTCTCGCGGAGCGTCTTGCACTCCTTCTCGTCCCACTTGCTCTTCTCGCAAGTGATCATTATGGCGAAGCCATGGCTGCTGTCCGCCCTGAAGCCGCGGTTGAGCACCCGGACCCGCTTGCCGTCCTTGTCGCGCTCGAACTGCCAGTCGGCGACCGTGGGGTAGCCGTGCCACTTCACCGACTCGATGCTGATCAGCTTGTAGCCGGGCGTGCTCCTGCTCACGGCGGGTTCGCTTTTGCGCCACTCCGCCGCCGCGTCCGACTTCGGTGACGTGGTGAAGTCGATCTGGATCCGCGGGATATCGGACCCGCCGTAGTAGATCTTGCTGCCGGAGTAGGTCCCCGCGTGGGCCTTCCACCCCTTGGGCATCGCCATGGTGAACGGGAAGTCGGAGCTCTTGACGGTCGCGTACCCGTCCGGCTGCGAGCCCTTGCCGTCTCCGCCGCCCTTGCCCTTGTTGCTGTCGTCGTCGCCGTCGCCCGAGCCGCCGGAGCCGCCCTTGCCCTTGTTGCCCTCGTCCGTCGGCTTCTCGGTGGACGTCTGCGGATCCGGGGACTTGCTGGACGACTGGCCGGACTGGCTACCGGAGTCCTTCTCGCCCTTCGTGTCGGCACCCGTACTGGCCGAAGCCGTCCCGCGGTCACCGGACTTGCCCTGGTCGCCGCCGTCGTCGCCGCCGCTCAGCGCGATGGCGAGCACCGTGCCGACGACCGCGAGCGCCACGATCACCGCGATGATCACCAGCGTGCGCTTGGGCACCACATCCGTCAGCGGGGCGCGCGGCGGCTGCGGGGCGGGCGGGATCTCGACGCCCGAGGAGCCCGCGGCGGGGGCCGCAGCCTTGGCCTTACCGGACTTGGCCGCCTTGGCGGGCTTGCCTTCCGAGGACTTCTTCGCGGCGGAGGCGGCCGAGTCCGCGGACGCCCCGGCGTCACCCGATCCGGCGGCGGCACCGGCCGACGCCGACGCCGCCGATGCCTTCCGTACGGAGCGCAGCGCGCCGCGCACCCGGTCCGAGGGCGCGGCGGACGGGGCGTCCTCGGGCGGGGCGGGCGGCAGGGACATGGTGCGGGTGGCGTTGGCCGCCGCGGCCTTCGACCGGCCCTCGTCGGGCGCGTCCAGCGCCTGGGTCAGCAGCGCCCGCACGCCCGCGTCGTCGAGCCGCCGCTCGGGGTCCTTGTCGAGCAGGCCGTAGATGACCTCCTCCAGCACGCCCGCGTTCTTCGGCTTGTCGACTGGCTCGGTCATCACGGCCGTGAGCGTCGCTATGGCGGTGGCCTTGTCGTACGGCGGCACGCCCTCCACCGCCGCGTACAGCAGACCGCCCAGCGACCACAGGTCGGCCGGCGGGCCGGGCTTGTGGCCGCGGGCGCGCTCGGGCGAGATGTAGGAGGGCGCGCCGACGAGCATGCCGGTCGAGGTGACGGAGGGGTCGCCCTCGACCTGGGCGATGCCGAAGTCGGTGAGCACGACGCGGCCGTCGTCCGCGATGAGGACGTTGGACGGCTTCACATCGCGGTGCAGGATGCCCGCCTGGTGCGCGGCGCGCAGTACGTCGAGGACGGCGAGCCCCACCTCGGCGGTGCGGCGCGGGGTGAGCGGGCCGTCGTCCCGTACGGCGTCGGCGAGCGAGCGGCCCTCGATGAGCTCCATGACGATCCAGGGGCGGTCGTCCTCGTCCACCACGTCGTAGACCGTGACGGCGCCGTTGCTGCGGATACGGGCGATCGCCTTCGCCTCGCGCAGCGTACGGGTGATGAGCCGTCTCTTCTCGTCCTCGTCGACGCTCGACGGGAAGCGCAGCTCCTTGACCGCGACGGTGCGACCCAACGTTTCGTCACTCGCCCGCCAGACAGTGCCCATCCCGCCCTGGCCGAGAACTTCCCCGAGCCGGTACCGCCCGGCGAGGAGGCGCCCGGTCGAGCCCTGCGTCCGCTCCGCCTCCGACATGCGTCCCCTCTGCAAATCAACCCGCCCTGAACCCACCCTGGGAGAGCCCCCATTGTCTCTCATCCGCGGACCGGGGGAAGTCCCGGGGTCCGGGGCCGGGCCTGGCGGCCGCGGCCACACCTGTGAGCATCTGGGGGTTCGCAGCCGATGAAGGCTTCACGAAATCCCGACGAGACCCGACGAAAACCCGGCGAGACCCGAGGCAACCTTAGGCGACCCGGGACGCCCCAGGACGACCCGAGGAGCAGAGGAACAGAAGAAGAGTCGACGAAAGGGCTCCCGATATGCCGATCCGCGCCCCCGGGCGGACGAGGCGGGGCCGCGCGCGGGCCGCGGCGCTCGCGCTGGCGGCGCTCCTGGGCGCCGCGGTCCCCGGCTGCGGCGCCCCGGCGGACCCCGGCGCGGCTCCCACGCCCGTCGCCGCGACGGTCCGGCACTCCGGCGGGCGGGACGCCGAGGCGGCCCTGCACGCGGCCGTACGGCGGCTGGTGGCCGGGGGCCGGGCACCGGGCGCCGCCGCGCTCGCCCTGGACGGCGGCGGGACGCGCTTCGCCTCGGCCGGGCTGGCCGATGTGCGCACCGGTCGGCGAATTCACGAAAGCGACCGCTTCCGCGCGGGCAGCATCACCAAGACCTTTGTCGCGGCGGTCGTCCTCCAGTTGGCCGAACAGCGACGGCTCGACCTGGACGACACGGTCGATGAGCACCTTCCGGGGCTGGTGCGCGGCCATGGCAACGACGGCCGGAAAATCACCCTCCGGCAGCTTCTCACCCACACCAGCGGTCTGTTCGACTTCGCGGGCGATCAGCGCGTGGCCCGTCGGCTGGCCGGCCCGCCGGGCGCCTCCTCCCTGACGCCACGGCAGCTCGTACGCATCGCCGTCGCCCACCGCCCGCGGTTCGCCCCGGGAGCCAGGTGGCACTACTCCAACACCAACTACGTCCTGCTGGGCCTGGTCGTCGAGCGCGTCACCGGCCGCCCCTACGCCGCCGAGACCGAGCACCGCGTGCTCACCCCGCTCGCCCTGCGCGGCACATCCTTCCCCGGCACCCGCACCACCCTCCCCACCCCGCACGGCCGCGCCTACGCCGCCCAAAACGGTGCCCGTCACCGTCACACGCCCCGCGAGCGCGCCCCTGGCGACCGCGCCCCGCGCGACCGCGCCCCGCGCGACCGCAGGCCCCACGACGGCACGCCCCACGACCGCACGCCCCGCGATGTCACCGACCTCGACCCGTCCCCGGCGAACGCCGCGGGCGAGGCGATCTCCACCCTCGACGACCTGGCCCGCTTCTACGCCGCACTGCTGCGCGGCGAGGTGGTGGGCCCGGCGGCGCTGCGGCGGATGCGCGACACCACGGCCTCCGACGGGCAGTACGGGATGGGCCTCTTCCCGGTGCGGCTGTCCTGCGGGGTGACGCTGTGGGGCCACAACGGCCGGATCAGCGGCTCCTACGTCCAGGTCGTCGCCACCCCGGGCGGCCGCCATGTGCTGGCCTACCGCCTCAACAGCGATGTGCTCCCGCCCTCGGCGGCGGAGCGGGACCTCCTCAAGGCCGAGTTCTGCCGGACCTGATCCGCCGCGCGCACCCTCCCGTGCACCGCACATACCCCCGCACCCCGCACCCCGGAGCTCAGAGCTCAGAGCTCAGAGCTCAGAGCGGGATGATGTCCGGCGCCCCCAGCCGGGCCGCGTCCGCCGTCAGATCGTCCGGCTGGAGCTGCGATTCGCGCTCCGCCTCGACCCGCTTCTCGTAGTGCCGGACCTCCTTGTCGATCTGCTCCGGCCCCCAGCCCAGCACCGGCGCGATCAGCTCGGCGGCCTCCCGGGCGCAGCGGGTGCCCCGGTCGAAGGTCTCGATCGAGATGCGGGTGCGCCGGGTCAGGACGTCGTCCAGGTGGCGGGCGCTCTCGTGGGAGGCGGCGTAGACGATCTCGGCGCGCAGATAGTCGTCGGCGTAGGTGAGCGGTTCGCCCAGGGAGGGGTCTTCGGCGATCCGGTCCACGATCTCCTCGGCGAGCGAGCCGTAGCGGTTCAGCAGATGCTCGACGCGGGCCACATGCAGCCCGGTGCGCTTGGCCATGCGCGCTCGCGCGTTCCACAGCGCCTGGTAGCCCACGGCGCCGGCCAGCGGCACCTCCTCGGTGACGCAGGGGCCGACCCACTGGTCGAGGCCGTGCACCGCCTCGTCGACCGCGTCCTTGGCCATCACCCGGTACGTGGTGTATTTGCCGCCCGCGACCACCACCAGGCCCGGCGCGACATGGGCGACCGTGTGCTCGCGCGAGAGCTTGCTGGTGGCGTCCGACTCGCCGGCCAGCAGCGGGCGCAGCCCGGCGTACACGCCCTGGACGTCGGCGCGGGTGAGCGGGACCGCCAGCACCTCGTTGACATGCTCAAGCAGATAGTCGATATCGGCGCTGGAGGCGGCCGGATGGGCCTTGTCCAGGCTCCAGTCGGTGTCGGTGGTGCCGACGATCCAGTGCCTGCCCCACGGGATCACGAACAGCACGCTCTTCTCGGTGCGCAGGATCAGCCCGGTCGTGGAGTGGATCCGGTCCTTGGGCACGACGAGGTGGATGCCCTTGGACGCCCGTACATGGAACTGGCCCCGCTCCCCGATCAGCGCCTGCGTCTCGTCCGTCCACACCCCGGTGGCGTTCACCACCTGGCGGGCGCGGATCTCGAAGTCGGCGCCCTTTTCCCCGGAGGGCGTCTCCATGTCGCGCACCCGGGCGCCGACGATGCGCTCCCCCTCCCGCAGGAAGCCCACCACCCGCGCCCGGTTGGCGACATGGGCGCCGTACGAGGCGGCGGTGCGCACCAGCGTGGTGACGAAGCGCGCGTCGTCCACTTGGGCGTCGTAGTACTGCAACGCCCCGACCAGGGCGTCCTTCCGCAGACAGGGGGCGACCCGCAGCGCCCGCCGCCGGGTCAGATGGCGGTGCGCGGGGAGCCCGCGGCCGTGCCCGGAGGAGAGCGACATGCCGTCGTACAGCGCCACGCCGGTGCCCGCGTACAGGCGCTCCCAGCCGCGGTGTTTGAGCGGATACAGGAACGGCACCGGCTTGACCAGGTGCGGGGCCAGCCGCTCCAGCAGCAGCCCGCGCTCCTTCAGGGCCTCCCGTACGAGGACGAAGTCCAGCATCTCCAGATAGCGCAGGCCGCCGTGGATCAGCTTGCTGGACCGGCTCGAGGTGCCGGCCGCCCAGTCCCGCGCCTCGACCAGGCCGGTCTCCAGGCCCCGGGTGACGGCGTCCAGGGCGGTGCCGGCCCCCACCACCCCGCCGCCCACGACCAGCACGTCCAGCTCCTGGTCCGCCATCCGGGCCAACGCCTCGCCGCGCTCGGCCGGCCCCAGTGTCGGTGTCCTCACGGCTGCCTCCCGTGGCGATCGAAATGGTGATCGAGATCACAACGTTCGTGAACGATTTTCCTGGGTTTCCGTCCATGACGCCATGCCGGTGCGGCGCCGGCACCCGACACCCCGCATCAATACTGAATACGAGTCATATTTCCGCTTAGTCTGCATTCATTCCATTCCGCGCAATTCTGCGCCATCCGGAATCGCCTCGGGAAGGGTCGGCACGAAGTCATGCCCGCAGATCTCGCCGTCATCGGACTCGGCCACCTCGGCATCCCCCTCGTCCAGGCCGCCACCGCCGCCGGCGTCCGCACCCTCGGCTACGACCCCGACCCCGGCGCCGCCGCCGATCTGCGCGCGGGCAGGCTGCCGTGCGCAGCGCCGTGGGACGGCGCGCTGTCGGCCGCCGACCTGCGCCGGATGGCCGCCGGGGGCTTCCGGACCACCAGCGACCCCGCCGAGCTCGGCCGCGTCCACACCGCCGTGATCTGCGCCCCGACCCCGCTCGGCGCGGACCGGACGGCCGGCTTGTCGGCGGTCGGCGAGGCCGCCCGCGCGCTGGCCGCGCAGCTGCGCCCGCACACCACCGTCGTACTCGAATCCGCCGTGTACCCCGGCACCACCGAGGAATTCCTGCGGCCGATCCTGGAGGACGGCTCCGGGCTGCGGGCCGGGCGCGACTTCCACCTCGCCTACTCCCCCGGCCGCCTCGACCCCGGCAACCGCGCGTACGGCTACGCCAACACCCCCAAGGTCATCGGTGGGCTGACCCCCGCCTGCACCGAGGCGGCCGCCACGTTCTACGGCCGCCTCACCGAGAAGGTCGTACGCGCCCGGGGCCCGCGCGAGGCCGAGACCGTCAAGGTCCTGGAGACCAACTACCGGCACGTCAACATCGCCCTGGTCAACGAGATGGCGATGTTCTGCCAGGACCTCGGCGTCGACCTGTGGGACGTGATCCGCTGCGCCGAGACCAAGCCGTTCGGCTTCCAGGCGTTCCGGCCGGGGCCCGGTGTCGGCGGCCACGGTGTGCCGATCGCCTCGGACTGCTCGCCGTACGGCGGGCGCGGCCCCGGCCGTCCACTGGCCATGGTGGAGCTGGCACAGCAGGTCAACGGGCGGATGCCGGGCTATGTCACCCGACGCTGCGCGGCCCTGCTCAACGAGCACGGGAAGTCCGCGCGCGGCGCCCGGGTACTGCTGCTCGGGGTGAGCTACAAGCCCGACGTGGGCGACCAGGAGGGCGCCCCGGCCCGCGAGATCGCCTCCCGGCTGATGGAGCTGGGCGCCCAGCTGAGCTTCCACGATCCGTTCGTGGCGCGGTGGCGGGTGGTCGGCCGACCGGTGCCGCGCGCGGACGCGCTGTACGAGGCGGTGGCCGACGCCGACCTGACGGTGCTGCTGCAGCACCACCGCAGCTACGACTTGCAGGGCCTGGCCGTGAAGGCGCAGCTGCTGCTGGACACGCGCGGCGCCAGCCCGGCGGGCACGGCGTACCGGCTCTGAGCCCCCGCACAGTGCCGCCCCGCCGTACCAGCTTCTGAGCCGCCGCGCCCGCAAACCCGCGTCACCCCCGTACGCCCGGGGATCCACCCCCGTACGCGCGGGGACTCACCCCCGTACGCCCGGCGGCGGTGGCGCACCACCGCGCGCCTGCGCGCGGCGCAGCCGGAACGCCGCGGCCAGCATCATCAGCCCCACCCCGCCCGCCACGAACGCCACCGCCCCCGAGGGCACCGAGCGGACATCGGCCGTGAAGGTGATCGGGCGGCCCCAGGGCCTGCCGTCGGAGCTGGTGTAGAGCTGGGCGGTGAGCCGCACCGGCCCGTTGGCGTGCGCCCGCACCCCGACCCGTACCGTACGGCTGACCGCCCGCGACGCCTGTACCCCGACCGCCCGGTCCACCGCGGCAAGCCGCTCCGGCCGGCTGGAGGCCACCCGCAGCTCCACTCCGGTCAGGTCCTGCTGCAGCCCGTTGTCGACCGTGACCGGGATGGTCGCGGACTGGCCGGCGACCGTCACCTTCGATTTGGGCACCAGCCGGACCGAGTCGATCGAGGCGGTCAGATAGCGGCTCACACCGCGCCGGTACGAGCGCGCGCCCGCCGGGTTCCCGCGCCAGCTCATGGAGACCGCGCGCGCCATCGCGGCGTACGCGGAGGCGGTGGTGCGCCCCGGGTCGGACAGCACCTTCGAGAGAGTGCCAAGACGCCGCTGGTCCCGGGCGACCGCCGCCAGCGAGCGGGCGGGCAGTTCGGAGGCGCGCAGCGCGACCGGGTAGCCCCCGGTCTCGCGCAGCTGCCCCGGCTCCGGGTCCTGCGCCGCCGCCTCCAGCCGGGACGGCTCCAGCCAGCCCGCCGCCAGCCCCTCGGACACCGCCTCGGACACCGCCCGCGCCGCGCCCGCCGACATCCGGCGCGGGGGGACGACAGTCAGGGCGCGCGAGGCGTACGGCAGCTCCCGGACGGCCGTCAGGCTCTCCGCGAGCAGCCGCTGCCGCACCCTCAGCCGGAGCGGCGCCCCGGCCGCGGCTGCTTGTAGGGAGGCTGGCCGGCTCTGGGCCAGCAGCGAGGCGACGGTCGTGTCGTACGTCAGGGCCGTCATCCGCTCGCCGAGCGCGACCGCGCGGTCGTCCGTGGCCCCGCCGGTGACCAGCGCGCCGGAGGAACGGCGCAGCCCCCCGACGGTGCTGCCGGAGGCCAGCACCGTCCCCAGGCCCAGCCGCTCGGCGTAGCCGGCGATCCCGGCGTCCACCGCGCCGCCCGCCGGCCAGGCCACATCGGCGCGGGCGTCGGTGTCCAGCTCGCGGTCCACCACGTCCTTGCCCGCCCGGGACACCCGGCGCAACAGCCCCGCCAGCGCGTCGCCGCCGGGGCCGCCGCGCGCGAGCGAGGCCAGGTCGGGGTCCGCGTACGGCAGCGCGACGACGTCCTGTCCGCGCACCGCGCGCTTGAGCGCGGCCAGCCAGGCCGCCGCCGCCCGTCCGCCCCGGCCCGCGGTGGTCTGCCGGGGGTCGGTGGCGCCGGGGGTGCGGGCCACCCGGTAGCCGTCCGCCATCGCCCGCGCCTGCGCCACCAGGTCCGGGTCCACCGCCCAGGTCACCGGCTGCCGCGCGCCCGTCTCGACCAGCCGCCGCAGCCGCCCGCCCGCGGCGAACGCGGCGGCCAGCGCGTCATCGCGGAACACCGGCCGCACGCTCTCCTGGGTGCGCAGGGTCAGCGCCTCCATATGCGGGGTGTCGGTGATCGGCCACAGCACGGTGGTGCGCAGCGGCTGGTACGCCGTGCCCTCCGGATAGACCGGCAGAAAGGTGCGGGCCAGCCCGAGGACGGCCCCGTCCTCGCGGGCCACGTCCACCATCAGCCCGTACGCCCCCGCGCCGTCCGCGCCCAGCTCCGGCACCGGCACCCGCAGCCGGAAGTCGCGGTGGGCGCCGGGTGCGAGGGAGGGCAGCCGGTGGACATGGCCGGGAATCTCCTCGCCGTCCGCGCGGGTCAGGTCCGTGCGCCCGGCCGCGGCGGCGAGGCCGCTGCGCGTGCCGAGCGCCGCCTGCCCGGTGCGCACGCCCACATGCGCACCGGTGACGCGGTGCCGTGAGTGGTTGACCACGGTGCCGCTGAGCGTGAGCCAGCCGTCCGGGCGCCGCAGAACGGCGGGGCTCGCGGACGCCAGCCGGACGGTCACGGCGTACGAGCTCCGGTGGCCGCCGACACGGTCACGACCAGGGCCACCGGTGGGGCCGGACGGGGTGGCGCGGGGGCTCTCGTACGAGGGCACGGAGGGCACGGCCGCCGCGGCCGGTACCGGCGGCACAACCGGCATGACCAGGCCCGCACTTAGGGCCGTGCCCGGCCCCGCGCTCAGGGCGACGCTCAGGACCGCGCTCAGGGCGGCGACCGCCGCGACGATCGCTCGCGCACATCTCCCGTCGCGTGCCACTACCGCCACCTCGACGTCGGTCCGTACCACCCCCGTGAACGGACGCGGTGTCACCAGACCACCACGGGCGGGCCCGTACCGCACGTCCGAGGGCCCCGCCCGAGCGGGCCGTCCGCGCCCGGCCTCAGCCCCGCGCGGTGGCGGCCAGCCCCCGGGGCCGGGCGTCCAGCACCGTGCGCAGCGACGCGAAGTCCTCGACGCAGCGGCCGGTGCCGAGGGCCACACAGTCCAGCGGGTCGTCGGCCACCAGCACCGGGATGTCCAGCTCGCGGCTGAGCCGGACGTCGAGGCCGCGCAGCAGCGCCCCGCCCCCGGTCAGCACGATGCCCCGGTCCATGATGTCGCCCGCCAGCTCCGGCGGGGTCTCGTCCAGTGTGGACCGCACCGCCGCGACGATGCTGTCCACGGGCTCGGCCAGCGCGTGCCGCACCTCATCCGCCGTCAGCTCCAGGACCTTCGGCAGTCCGGTGACCAGGTCCCGGCCACGGATGGTGCAGCGGTCCGGCGGCAGCAGCGTCTGCGTCTGCTCCGGGTCGGCAGCCTTGCCGGATCCGTCGAGCCCGTCATCGCTGCCGGGCTTGTCGAGCGAAAGGCCCTCGCGGCCCCGGGTGGCCGACACCACCTCCACATTCCGCTCCGGGCGCCTGACGGACGATCCGCTGCCGGGCGCAGACCAGGCGCCGACCGCTGTGGCGGAGCCGATGCTCACCTTGATCTCCTCGGCGGTCCGCTCCCCGATCGCCAGCGCGTACCGCTTCTTCACATGCGTGCTGATCGCGGCGTCCATCGCATCGCCCGCCATGCGCACCGAGCGGGCGGTGACGATCCCGCCCAGCGAGACCACGGCCACCTCGGTCGTGCCACCGCCCACGTCGACCACCATGCAGCCGGTCGGGTCGCTCACCGGCAGCCCCGCGCCGATCGCCGCCGCCATCGGCTCCTCGATCAGATGCACTTGGCGCGCCCCGGCCTGTGAGGCGGCCTCCATGACCGCACGCCGCTCGACACCCGTGATGCCGGAGGGCACACACACCACGACGCGAGGGCGGGAGAGCCGGCGGCTGCCCGTGACCTTCTTGATGAAGTGCCGCAGCATCCGCTCGGCGATCTCGAAGTCGGCGATGACTCCGTCCCGCAGCGGGCGGACGGCGACGATGTTGGAGGGGGTGCGCCCCATGGTCTCCTTCGCCTCGGAGCCGACCGCCAGCACGCTGCCGTCCGTCGTGCTGACCGCGACGACTGACGGCTCATTGAGCACGATCCCCCTGCCCCGCACGTACACCAGGGTGTTCGCCGTGCCGAGGTCGATTCCGACATCACGTCCCGTGAACGTCTTGTTCTGCGCCATAAGTTGACATTATTGCTTATGCCGGATTCTTGCCGGGCGCTGATGTCGACCGCACCCTCGTACGACCGGATCGCTGCTACCTTGCGTTCATGATCACGTGACAGGAGGGGACACCGGAGCGGAACGACATCGCCTGCTCCGCCGTTTACAGAGGTGGAGAGTTACCTCAACGACAAGCGCGTCACGAAATAGTGGCCGTCAAATCACCATAAGGACGGACAGGTTGTCTCTGTCCGGTCGCAGGCGTGTCACGGACGACAGACACGACTTGTCTGATTGTCGTGCCCGGCTGTTAGTTTTATGGCTCGAACTCTTCGTTCGCGCTCCCATCAGCATGAATCCCCGGAGCGCGGGCATCACCTTCATCCCCGGGGGATCTCCATGAGCCAGAACTGGCAGCAGCCTCAGCAGCCGCCCCAGCAGCCCCAGCAGCCCGGTGGTTACGGCTACCCGGCCCAGCCGCCGCAGCCGCAGTTCGGCGGCCCGCAGCAGCAGCCGCAGCCGCAGTTCGCGGGCGGCTTCCCGCCGCCGGCGCCGCCGGCCGGCCGCCAGGGCAACCCCGCGGTCGCGGTCCTCGCCGCCGTCGTCGCCGCTCTGGTCGGCGCGTTCCTCTACGCCTTCCTGCTGAGCGCGCTGGCCGACACGGACGGCCAGGAGCCGAAGATCACCCAGTTCGCCTACGCGGGTGTCGCGGTCGGCGCGCTCGTGGGTTTCGTCATCGCCAAGCTGGGCGGCCGTAACCCCGCGCTGTGGGTGGTCGGTGCGGTTCTGGCCCTGATAGCGGTGTTCATCGGTGAGACGTACGGCTACGCGATGATCATGAGCGACTGGTTCGGCAACAACGAGAGCTCGCTCCGCGCCCTCGGCGTTGACCAACTGTCTGCGAACGAGATCTTCTTCAGCCACTTCAGCTCGCCTGTGTTCGAGGTGAACGGACAGTCCACCCCCAGTCTGTTCGACGCGTGGAAGGACGACGCCGACGCCCTGACCTGGATCTTCATGATCCTGGCCCCGGCCGCGGCGGTCTCCACCTCCTACCGCCTCAGCAACCGCTGAAGCACCGACGCGCCAAAACGGGTTGGGCCCCGACCGCATCGCGGTCGG
>NZ_JBSFMM010000094.1:0-42492 GCF_053599555.1 Streptomyces sp. NPDC000941 | reverse complement strand
AGAGCACACCCCGGGGGGGTGCTCTCGGCGCCTTAAGTCAAATCGATGGACTTACGCGCGACGGGCTCAGGGCCGCTGCACACTGCCGTCGGTGTTGCGCAGCAGCGCCCACCGGTCGTGGCCGAGAGGCTCGGGCACTGGGTGGCGCCGGGCCTCGGCCTCGTCGACCGCTGGCTCCTCCCGTTGTCGACGGTCAGACGTCTGGGCGGGTGCCGCGTGCGGCGCCCGCCGACGCGGACACCACGCACAGCACCGCGATCCACTGCGACCACCGCAGCGACTCCTGGAGCACGATGAGGCCGATGAGGGCGGCCATCGCTGGTTCGAGGCTCATCAGGATGCCGAACACACGCGGCGGGATCTTGCGCAGTGCTTCCAGATCCAGCGAGTACGGGATCACCGACGACAACAGTGCCACGCCGAGCCCCGCAACCAGGACCCACGGCTGAATGAGCGCCGTTCCGCTGTCGGCCACACCGAATGGCACAGCCACCAGTGCCGCGACGGCCATTCCCAGGGCCAGACCGTTGCCCTCCGTGGTGTGGCGGCCCAGCGCCGCGCCGACCAGGATGTACAGGCCCCAGCACGTTCCCGCAGCGAGGGCGAAGAGAAACCCGACAAAGTTGAGGTCGCCGCGTCCCCCCATCAACAGGACCACACCGCCTGCCGCGAGCACGGCCCAGAAAGCGTCCAGCCATCGCCTCGACCCGGCCAGGGCCACCGCCAACGGCCCGAGGAACTCGATGGTCACCGCGATCCCCAGCGGGATCCGGGCCAGCGCGAGGTAGAAGCACAGGTTCATCAAGCCGAGAATCACGCCGTAGCCGAGCACTACTGTCCACGCGCGACGATTCATGCGCAGTGACGGCCGCCACAACAGCATCAGCACCGCCGCCGCGAAGAACAGTCGCAACCCAACTGTCCCGGAGCTGCCCACCGCGCCGAACAGGTGCTTGGCCAATGCCGAGCCCACCTGAACACTGACGATGCCGAGCAGTACCAGCGCCGGTGGCGGGATCGCGCCCAAGGTACGTCCGGCCGGCGCGGTCAGGGAGAATCGAGGGGACAGACCGCGTTCAGTCCCGTCGACGTTCATGGTGGCCACGCGTGCATTGTTGACGATCAGGCACCGCACGTCACCTGAATTTCGCGGAGTCCGGGCTGCACCATCCGACGAGCCGGAGTTCGGCCGGTACGCGGAACTGCTCGACCTGCCTGGCTGAGCCGGCTGGGCACCGACGCCGCATCGCCGCATGTCAGCCCTGCGGCAACGAATACAAGGTGTTCGTGGCGTAAGCCCTGTTATTGGGGTCGGGGTCGTGATCCGCGACTCGCTTCAACGGTTCTCGAAACTCCCGCCATGACAGTTGCATTACCGCTGAAATCGCCGCAGTCCGAACAGCCGCCGTGTCGCCGTCCAGCCCGCGTGATACGGCCGCGTAGACCGCGTCGGTGTAGGTGCGCGGAGCGATGGCACCGATCGTTTCAAGGGCGCGATCTTGATCCTCGTGTGAAACGTCGCCGGCAACGCTACCGAGAAGTTCCTTGTAGGTAGCAGTGGGGAAGCTCAGGCGAAATCCCGTGATGGTGGAGGTTTTAACTTCTCCGCTGAAGACGAAGAACTTCACCTCGGTCACTTCGTCGTCAACGAATCGACCAGCCCCGTCTTCGTCGAGTCGCCAGCAGAAAAAATACGCGCCGTCCTCGGCAGCCTCACCTGATGGGATTGGGGACTCGCCAGTGGTCTCCGCTGTCCATCCTTCATTTCTGCCGTACTGGAGCAATAGTTCGAAATCAACATCCCCAGTGAACGCCATTCTGATCTCGGTCATCGGGCCACCTTCTCCGCGACCCTGGAGGCCGGATCGCCCGGTTGCAGGTTAAGATCCTGCGATCTTATGTCTTACGTCGATCCTCAACTCACCAACCTCGTCGACCGTCGTGTCTGCATGGCACGACCGGTTCGGGCCATCGGCGTACTGCTGCGCAGGGGCGGTTCGGGGGAACGCGGGGCACTGGCGCGTGCGGCAGCGGACCAGGGACTCGCACAGGGGCTGGGCGCCGCGAACGCCACGAGGCGGAACATGGGCCCTCTGGGTTCTGAGTTCTGGCCGCAGTCGGCCAACTGCTCGACCACATCCTGGCGTCAGCATGGCGGGCCAGGTCGGCGGCGGGGCACTTGCGGAGACGGATCGGGGGCGGGGTGACGGACGTACTGCTCCTGCCCGCCTTCCTGGTGCGGGTGCACGACGGCGCGGCGTTCGGTTCATGAGCCGGGGAATCACTGTCGAATCGCGGCCGCTGGGTCCTGGTGTAGAAGGTGTAGGCGACGAACACCACCAGAACCCAGACGCCGGAGACGATCGCGCCGCACTCGCCGACGTCCCCGAGGTCATCGGGGCGCAGAGGCTGTACGGCGAGCCGGACTACCTGATCCGCGTGGTCAGCGCCGACCTAACGTCCTACCAGCGCCTCTATGAGTCCGTACTCCTTGCCAGGGCGGCCGCCGCGTGAATGACGACGCCGACGCAAGGCCCATCGCACCCGCATCGAACCGGGTCCCGCCCGCCGAAGCCGACCTGACCGTCGACGGCACCGGCAAGCAGCCGCCATACGCTCTCCAACTGACCGCCGACGCACGCCCCACCCGGCCTGACGCACCGTGGCACCCGGTCCAGCCCAGCTCGGCGCCTTCAGAGCCCCGCCTCTGTGCCGCCATCGTCGGCCGGTGGGTGCGTCGGGGGAAGCTCCCACCCGATCTCCCCTTCGTGCCAGTGTCCGGTGGGAGCCAGGCCCGCAGCAGCGGCAACAGCAGCGGATGCATGATGATCCGGGTGAATGTGGGCGCAGATCCCCTGCACGCCTTGCTCCTGCAGCCACACAATCAGTCCTCGTGCCGCCTCGGTAGCGATGCCGCGCCCTTGCCACGCAGTCCCGACCACCCAGGCAACCTCGGCCGCGCACCCGTGCTCAGCAGCGGTGACCGTTGCCTGCACCGTCCCGGCCAGGCATTTCTCCTCGCGCAGCCGGATCACCCAGTTCCACCACGTCACGGAAGGTTCGGGTGAGCCGGCCACCAGGCGCTCATACCGTGCCCGCAACGCCTGCGGAGAGTGCGGGGCACCGCCGATGAAGACATGCAGAGCCGGGTCGGAGAGCACCTCGGCCATCTCGTCCGCGTGCTCGACAGCGAGCGGCACGAGGCTCAGCCTGCCAGTCTCGATAACCCCGATCTTCATGGCGTCCACGCCGTCTCCTGTCCAACCGTTCCCCCTGCCAGTGCCCACAGGATGGCAGGTTCTGGTGAGGGGGAAGCCCGCAGGTGCGGCCGTTACGAACTCCGACACCGGCGCAGAGCACGGACGGAATAGGCACGGATCCCCACTGGTTGGCCCGGCGTGGCTACTTTAGGACTCATCGGCAGTGGACGGATCGGCAGCACTCTCGCGCGGCTGGGCGTGAATGGCGGACTCGACATCGTGCTGAGCAACTCGCGCGGCCCACAGACGCTGGCCAACCTGGTCGCGGAACTCGGCCCCCGTGCCCGGGCGGCGACCGCGGCGGAAGCCGCCGCAGCAGGCGACTGGGTGGTTGTGACCGTCCCGTTCAAGGCGTACGACTCCCTGCCGCGCGAGCCTCTCGCGAGCAAGACAGTCATCGACACCAGCAACTACTCCCCGCAGCGCGACGGCGGAATCGAGGCCTTGGACGACGGCTCGACCACGAGCAGCGAACTGCTCCAGCAGTACCTCGGTGAATCGGCGTACGTCGTGAAGGCGTTCAACAACATCCACCACCAACACCTCGCCGTGCTGAACAGGCCGGCAGGCGCCGAGGACCGCACCGCGCTCCCCATCGCTGGGGACAACACCGAAGCGAAGCGGCACGCGACCGAGCTGCTCGACATTCTCGGATACGCCACCGTCGACGCGGGACCACTCGCGCAGGGCAGGCGCTTCGCACCGGGCACGCCCGCATACGGCGCTCCCTACACGGAGCTGCCCAGCGAGTCGTTCGGCTCCCTGGCGGCCGGCTCCGCCCCGGCCGGGTTCCTCTCCCTCAAGGCAGGCCCGGCTTCGGCCGCCGAGATACGAGCGCTCCTGGCGAAGGCACAAAACGGATAGGGCGTCCGGTTCCCTCACCCGGGACGTGTGACTGTCCGGCTCACCAGCTCGGAAACGCCGCTGACAACGGGACGTGTTCGAGCGGCGCACCGCCGGCGCCGTGGCGATGGCCTACTGGTCGATAGCGCTGTTCATGAACCGCCGCCTGGCCCGGACACCCTCTTCGCGAGCGTCGATCGCCTTGGGGTGCGCCTTCGGCCAGGCGATCACCCACCCCGCCCGCCTCGGGTCACGGTCACGGTCACACCTTCGGTGTCCCGCCTGCGACCAGTACGAGCACGAGCATGGGCGTCCTGCTCGCCATCCCGGCCGGGCAAGGGTTCGACAGGAGCGTTGCGGGTCAGTGGCTGAGCAGCCAGCCGACACGGTCGTACGCGAGGATCTGGTAAGCCACCATGACCGCGAGCAGCCACCGAGCCGCACGCCGTAGGCCGGCGAAGTGGAGGGCGGCCACCGCGCCGAAGAACACGGCGAGTTCGAGGAGCAACCGTGCCGGGCCCGGTGTGTGGATGTCGCTCTCGCCGGACCGGGACGGGTCGTCCGGCACGGTGAAGGTCCCCCACGCCCAGCCCACGGCGACGGGGAGCGCGACGACCACAGCCCAGCGCCAGGGCGAAGGCACGCGACGCCATGCCCAGAGAGTCACGCAGGCCAACGAGACCAGTTCGAGCAGGAAACGGACGGCGAGCATGGCGTCGTTGTTGGCGAGGGCCAGTGTGACGTTCATCTGGCCGCCTCCGAGCGGTCCGACTCGGCCACCGGCCGGAGAGCGACCTGCCGGTGCCGCTGATGGGGCGTGGTGCCAGATGCGCCGCCGTAGAAGACGCAGAAGACCCGGGCATGTATCAAATGTGGGGCGACAGGCACGGTTGCCACTTTCGTAGGAGGAACGGTAGGGCATCGGTCAGGGTGAGCGGTCCAGTTGGCGGGGGCCGCCGGCTGGTGCCGCTGCTGCCGGCAGGACAGTACCTGAGGTGTCCGACGCTTACGTGTTGGTGCGGTGTGCCTGCTCGATGGTTGCCTCGGGCAGCCGGGGCTACGGACGGAGCACGATCTTGCCGTGGGTGTGCCCCTGTTCCAGCTCGCGGAACGCGTCTCGCACCTGCTCCAGCGGGTAGGTACGGGCGATCGGCACCTCAAGCTCCCCGCGCGCGGCGAGCCGGGCGAGGTCGCCGACCACGACCGCGCACGCCGCCGAGCCTTCACCGTAGGTCCGCGCACCCACCTTGGCCGCGGCCTGCCAATCGCGGATCGTGTTGATCCGCTCGGGCCGCACACCCAACTCCACTGCCGGCTCCACATAGCCGTTCCCGCCCACGGCCTGCCGGATCCGCTCGCTCGCCGGCCCGATCACCGTGGCGCCGCGCTGCCGGGCGAGTTGCACGGCGAGCGACCCGACACCGCCCGCCACACCGGACACCACGACGGTGTCCGCCGGTCCGGGATCCACCGCGAACACGGTGGCGTACGCGGTCGCACCGGCCACGTACAACGACCCGGCCACGTCCCAGGACAGCCCCTCCGGACGGGAGACCACATTCACGTCGTCGACCACGACGAACTCGGCGTGGCTCGCTCTACTGTGCGGGAAGTGCTGCCGACTTCACATCACACATGGTTGGTCAGCGGTCCTTCAGCAGGAGCTGGAGCAGCGTCACGACCCCTACTCCGACCAGAAGTGCCGTGCCCAGTGGGGGATGCTCGAACGCGACATACACGGTGACGGCTCCCACCAGCAGCAACAGTGCCGTCCGCTGATTCATCTGGCCATCCATCTGCAAGCACCCTCCCGAACGTACGGTCCGCCTCCGGTTGCGGCGGTACCCGGTCGATGGAGAGAGAGCGCAAACGGCTGCAGCATTGCACGGGTTTCCCGCACCAAATTCGTGATGTACATCACACACGCTCCTTCGATGCGGCAAAGAGCGCATGCCCTACCGGCCTCCAGGATCGCCACGGCCCCCTTCAGCGGAAACGGTGCAGACGGCGATCAGCAGGTGCGTGACGATTCGACCGTCCACTATTCAGGCCAAGATGACCGGGTTGCTCAGCGCTGCCATGCGGCCTTTCACATCGCGGACCTCGGTGCGAACGAACGCCGATTCCTCAGCGCTGATCTGCCACTCCACCGCGCCCGAAGCCGTGTCGGGCAATGATTCGCTGCGCACCTTTCCTCTCTCGGTGTGGAGGCTGACAGTGCCGCAGGGCACGCCACGTACGTCAATTCGCACCACGGCCGGCTCATCGCCGATCTTCAGCTGCCCACCGATGCCGGCGCTGCGGTCACCGGCGGAGACTACGAACGACAGCCCGACGGCGTGCGATGCGGCGATCCAGCTATGGCCGGCGCGGATACCAGCGAGGATCGCGTCAACACTCAGCTCGTCGGCCAGCACAACGGTGTGCGGGGTGCCGATCTGGCCCTCCAGGTGGGCGTCACTGTTCCCTATCGCAGGCCGCCACCGTCCCTGGTGGATTTCCGCGGCCAGGCTGCGCCCCCACTCGGCCAGGGCCGCCTCATTGTCCGCCTGCCATGGCACATCCGAACACCACGGCCCGTTCCACACCTCAACCACGTCGAAGCCCTGGTACGGATACATGAACGTGCCCGACGCGTACGGGACGTGCGGATGAGCTGCCACACAGAGCCCACCCGCCCGATGAACCTCCTCCAGATGCCCGTCGACCCTGTCGTCCCGCACCCCATAGCGCCAGTCGACCACCTGATCCGGGCGGACCCCCAGCGCTAGCCAATGTCCGGTCCGCGTGACGACCTCTTGCCCCAAGATCACCAGCAGATCGTTGCCGACGTGCCGGCTCCAGGCACCATGCGTCTCAGCAGAGTTGTGCTCGGTGGTCGCGAGAAAATCGAGCCCCGCCGCACGCGCACCCGCCGCAAGTCCCGCGGGCGTCAGCTCGCCGCCGTGCGAGGCCACCGAATGCACATGGCAGTCACCCCGATACCAGCCACGCCCCCGGTCGGCCACCCGCCGCAACGGGAACTGAGACACCGGAAGACACTTCCCCGCTTCGTCACCCATCGTCATTCCAGCAACCTAAGCCGCCGCCGGGAGATCGGGGCCATCGCGGGCGGGCAGCTCGGGTCAGGCTGCCGTCCACGGGCGAAGCTTGTCCGGGTTGCGGACGGCCCAGATGTGTGTGATCCGGTCGTGTGCGATGTCGAATGCGTACACCGCCACGATGACGCCCTCTTGCTGGATCGTGAGGCCGGGCTGACCGTTGACCGTGCCTTCCAGGATCGTCCGGCTGTCGGGAGCCCTGGCTGCGATGTCGACGATGTAGTGGGCAATCCTTTCGCCGCCTTCGATCGGGCGGAGAGGCCGGCTCGCGGCATGCTGCCGGGGTGCGGCCGGTGATCTCGGCGATTTCGGCGAAGGAGTAGCGGAAGACGTCGTGCAGGATGAGCGCGACGCGTTGGGCCGGGGTCATCGATTCGAGTGCGATGAGGAAGGCCATGCTGACCGACTCGTCTGCGCGCGACTTCCCCGGTCACCGTCGCCTGAACCCCCGAGCCCGAGCCCGACCCCGGCACAGCAAGTTGCGCCGCTGAGGCCGCTCCCGGCTACCCCGGCCCGATCCCCTTCCCAGGGGAATTGATTGCGGCCGGCTTCCCGGAACGGAGGATGCAGTGCACTCGGGCGATTCCGAAGTCAGTACGGCGGCTGCGGGCCTGACATCTCGGGCCGCTGTGTCGTCGTACTAGTGAGAAGCCGAGATTCCACACCGATGGGAAGGGAAGGTCGCGATGTCCACGCAACGCGAGGTCGACGAAGCCAGGATTCGGCAGCAGGTCGACAACATTGTGGAAGGGATCCGAGCCAAGGATCTCGAGGGTCTGAAGCAGCTCTACGCGGCGGATGTCGTGTCCTTCGATGTCGAGCCGCCGCTGCAGCATGTAGGGGTAGAGGCGAAGTTGAAGAACTGGGCGAGGGCGTTCACGTTCTTCCAGGATGTGCGTTACGAGGTTCGCGACCTGGCCGTCACCGTGGGCGGTGATGTGGCGTTCGGGCACTGCTTCGGTCGGCTCAGCGGCACGTTGAAGAACGGGACGGCGACAAGCGGCATGTGGGTCCGGGCCACTTTCTGCTTCCAGAAGATCGACGGCAATTGGTTGATCGCGCACGACCAGGTTTCTGTGCCGTTCGATATGGCGAGTGGCAAGGGAGTGGCCGACCTCGAGCCCTGACGAGCCGCAGAAGTTCGGGGCCTCGCCCGGCGGCCCACCGCCGCGGACGCGGCGATCGCGAGCCTTGACATCAACGACACCGGCATCGCGTTCGCGTTCTTCGACAGCGCCACCGGCCTCCGTACGCGCGTGCATGATCGACGACGGCCGACACCGTACGGCCGACACCGTACGGCCGGGCCGTGCGGAAAGGCAACGGGACGTGTCCGTGCCGGTGGCTAGGGTTGCGATCATGGATATCGAGGAGACCAACCGCATGTGGCGGACGGCGCTGGCCGACGGCGACTCGCGCGGTGTCGAACAGTTGCTGCGGCGCGACACTCGACTGCGGCTGCTGGGGCACGAATCGTCGGGGACCCTCGAGACGGCGGGGACGGCCGAACTGCGAGGGCTTCTGCTGCTGGGCGGCGACGGCGACGTCCCGTTCGCGGCGGATTCTCCGTGGGGCATACCGGCCGACGCCGGTCTCGCCGTCGCCCTGGCACACGTGTGGGCACCGGTTGCCGGGTACTGCCCGGGCTTCCTCGCGGCGTTGCGCGCGGAGGTACTCGGGCTGGCGTTGGTCGCGATGGAGAACGTGTACCTGCTCGGATACCTGTATCTCGCCGATCGGTCAGGGGAGTTGCCGCGCGACCTGAAGGGCCTGGCGCCGTACACGGGGTCGAACTCCCTGGACGTGCTGTGGGGGACGGCTCCGACCCTCCTCGGCCCGACGGACGTCGTCCCCCTGCTGGACGAGCCGCTCCCCGCAGGCGTTCGTGACCTCGCCGCGGTCCACGCGTCCTTCACGTCGTTCGACTTCGATCTTCGACTGGACCGCTTAACCACGACGCTCGGCGCCTCGACCCTCGCGGACTATGAGGGAGAAGACCCCGACGACTACGACCATGACGAGGACTTCGTCCGCGCGGCGAATGGCGAGTTCGACCGCTGGATACAGTTCTGCACGTGCAACTCCGCTGCTGAGGCCTACTTCCTGGACATCGCCGACCGCGATCGCCACGGCGCCCCCCGGGTCGCGCTCTCGGGCATCAACGGCACCTCCGAGCGGCCCGGCGAGCCCTTCTGGGACTGGGTCAACCAGGCTCTGCCATCCCTGCTCTTCTGCGTGTGAACATGGTTGAGGTTGGAGTGTGACCCGGATACGGCAGAAACCCGCCAGAACTTGATCATGATGGCTGGGTCCCTGCCACTGGCCGCGCAGAGCTGTCTTGACTATCGCCCTTCTGCTGTCGGCCCCGCTGTGCGTAACGCGCGACCGGGCCGATGGCGAGGCCCGCGCCGACGAACAGCCCGCCCAGGACCAGCCAGCCGCCGGTGCCCCAGCCGATGAGCAGCGTGGTCATCACGACCGGGCCAAGCATCCGGGCGATCTGCGGGCCCATCCCGAAGAAGCCCTGGTACTGACCCTGTCGGCCGTCCGGAGCCAGGCCGAAGCCGATCTCCCAGGCGCCGGCGCCGTGCGTCATCTCGCCGAAGACCTGCACGACGGCCGCGGCGACCAGCACGGCGACGGCCACGAGGGCGCCCGCCGACGCGCCGGAGGCCGCGTACACCAGGCAGGCCGCGAGCATCAGCACACCGGCCCGGGCCGTGGCGCGGGCCGCGGTCGCCAGATCCGTCACCTGGTGGGCGACTCGCACCTGGAAGACGACGACGCTGAGCATGTTGACCATCAGCACGACGGCCGCCATCGACTCGGGGGCGTCGGTGCGCTCCACGATCCACAGCGGCAGGCCGAGGCTGAGCAGCGGCATGTTCAGGTAGAGGACCGCGTTGAGGAGCGTCAGCAGCGCGTACGGGCGGTCATGGAGCACCGCGAGGCGCGGCTCGCCCGTGGCGCGCGCATCGGATGGGGCGGGCGGTACTTCCGGGAGCCGGCCAAGGATGACGACGGCGCAGAGGAACGCCAGCGCATCCAGTACGAAGACGCAGAGGTACGCGGGCTCGGTGCCGACGGCCAGCGCGATCCCGCCGACACCGGCGCCCAGGGCCAGCCCGCCGTTGAGGGTGGACTGCAACTGGGCGCGGACGCGGGTGCGTTCGTCGGCATCGACGAGACCTGCGAGCAGCGCCTGGCGGGCGGAGGTCAGGCCTCCCTGACAGCAGGCGTAGAAGCAGAAGACGAGGACGAACAGCAGGAAGCTGCGCACCACGAGGAAGGACAGCAGCGCGGCGGTGGTGCAGACCGCAAGCAGCCGCGCGGTGCGACGTGGTCCCCATTGGTCGGCCAGGTATCCCAGCGGTACGCCGGCGAGCATGCCCGTACACCAGCCGATGGTGAGCGCGAGGCCGACGCGGGCGGCCGAGAGGCCGACGATCTGGGTGAAGAAGAGGGCGGACGTGGCGTAGAAGGCACCGTCGCCTATGGAGTTGGTGAGCTGCGCCTGCGCCAGGATGCGTGGCGGGCCGGGCTGTGGCAGGAACCTGGGCACAGGCGCTCCTCGGGACGGCGGCGAGAACTGATCGTCGTCAGCCAACCACCGTGGTCAGTGGGGAGGAAGGGCCAATTCCCGGCTCGATCGCTGGGCAACCCCGCATCGCCCGGGCGTCAGCCACTCCCCTGTGCGCGCGGCACGCCCGGCCGTAAGCCCCGCTCCCGTGCGCGTGGCCCCGGACCGTCAGCGGCCGCCCGTATACCTTCGGTCGTATGGCTGATGAGTGCTTCGGACATCCAATCTCATGCGAGCCTGCGGCAAGGCCGGCAACTACCCCGATGTCGCCTGCACCACCTGGTGGTGACCTGGCGCCGACGACAAACTCCGCGTCGGTGACGATGCCAGTGGTCTGTGGTGCCTGCCGGCGCAGGCACCATGGGCCGGGACGGGGCTGCTCGTCCGACGTCGGCATCGCCGGACCGGTCTGTCTTCATGGGTGGCGGCCCACGAAACACAGAGAAAGTCGTCGACGTGTGGTGCCCTTGCGCCGGTAAAGGGGCCTGACCGTTGCATCGAGACCGCTCACCGTAGGCGCCGGGCGTTGACCTCCTGGTCGAGCCGCCAGGTGTGTCCGCCGTCGCTCGATCGTTCGTTTCGCCAGTGGAAGGTGACGGCGGTGATGTCGGCGAAGGTCCAGCGGACGAGGTCGCTGCCGGTGGCGCGTTCCATGACGACCTCATCATCGACCTGGCGGGCGTACATGTGCACCAGGTCGCCACGGGCGGTGCCGTGGAAGGTGAACCGCCATAGTTGCAGGCGCGGGTCCCAGATCCGCACGCACAGGCCGCACTCCTGGTCGCGCGAGCGACCCGCGGCAGGGAGTTCGTCGCGCCCAGGCCATCGCCAGACATCCAGGACCGCTCTGCCCTCCAGGGCGTAGCCGAACTCCCATTCGCCACTGACTCGGCGGGCCGGTGAGTTGCCGGCGGCGGCGTAGTGGGTGATCTGGGTCGCCCAGTGTCCGGCCAGGCGTCCGAACTGCTCCGTCTCGTTCGCGCACAGGTTGCTGGGGCCATCGGCAAGCAGCGTCTTCAAGCGTGCGTCTCCACGGTCGCAAGCGGAGTCAGGGCGGAGGCAAGGCAGTCGACGATGGGAGTGGCGTACGCGCCGTCCGGGTCGAGGTCGGGATCGTAGACGGCGACATCGAGCCCCACCGCCCGGCCGGTGCCGACCAGGGTCGAGATGAGTTCGGCGAGCTGGGAGAAGTCCAGCCCGGGACGGCCCGGAGAGTCCACCGCGGGCAGAGCTCGTTCGTCGAGCACATCGAGGTCGATATGGAGCCAGACGCGGTCCAGCCCACGCCGCTCCAGGCGGCTGACGACCCGCTCACCCAGATCGGCGACACCGATCTGCTGAATCTGCTGGGCGGTGAACCGGGTGACCGGGGGTATCTCCTCGTCCTCCCGGTCACCGATCTGGACCACGTCCTCGTCGGCGACCAGTGGTCGGCCCACCACCGGCCAATGGGAGAGCAGCAGCTCACCACGGCCGGTGGCCAGGGCCAGATCCATCCCGGCCGCCGAGCCGAGGGACGAACTGGCGTCGTAGTTGCCGGGGTGCCGGAAGTCTCTGTGCCCGTCGAGGTGTACCAGGCCGCAACGTCCGTCGCGGCGGGCCCCCAGCAGGCACCCCAGCAGGATGCTGCAGTCGCCGCCCAGCACGACCGCGAACCGGGAGGCAGCGAGCGCGGCCTGGACCGCCTCGCCGAGCCGCAGCGCATGCTCGCGGATGGTCACCCCGTTGCGGATACGGGTCGCCGGCTGCGCGTCGAACTCGAGCCGGCCGCAGCCGCGCTTCCAACCCCGCCGCCAGCAGCGCTTGCGGGGCCTGCCAGGTGCCGGGCCCGCGCCCCGGAGCGGGCCTCATCGCGGCACTGATCCACCAGGACCCTCCGGCCCCTGTGGAGGCGGTCGGCCAGGTCGAGAATCATTGGAAGCACGCGGTCGCCAGCGCTCGCCTCACCGTCCGCGAGAACACGCCACAGCTCCAGGTCAGCGTCGAGACATCTGGGCTTGAGTACCTCAACCACGAACTCGTCCTCCAGGCGTTCGACCTGCTTCGGTCACTGCCGCTGGAACGCACCCGCGTGTGCCCTGGCCTGCGATGCGGCTGGGTGTTCATCGACGGCTCCCGCAGCGGCCGCCGCCGCTGGTGCGATATGGCCACCTGCGGAAACTCCGCGAAAGGCCGCACCCACTACCAGCGGAGGCGACAGACCACGAGCCGACAGGAACATCAACAGCCGCCCAACAACCAGTAGGTCCCAACGTCCGTCGCGGACCAGAAGCGGATGGCCGCCGGGGCGGGCCGGCGCAGCAGCTCGTCGGGGGACGGTCCGCGGCACGGTGGGCGGCACGCCACCCCGCCCCCACTCAGCGAGGACTCACCTACGCCTGTGCGAGGAGCACCGCGAGCGGAGGAGTGTCCCTGCGGAGCGGGGTGGCTACAGTGCCCGCAGCGCGTTGCCGAGGTCCGGGCCGTAGAGAAGTTCGACTACGGCGTGGCCCAGCTGGGGCCGGATCCACTCACCGCTCCGTTCTATGCCGATGACGCCTCCGAGGAAGGCCATGTCGTACGTGTCGGTGGGGGTCTCCCAGCGGAACGGGACACAGGAGACATGGGAGGGGAAGTCGTCCTCAGCGGTGGTGCCGTGGCCGAATGACTGTTTGGGACTTGGTCCGTCGTCGGTGTACCGGTGAGCGAAGAAAGCGGTGATCCAGCCGGTGACCCGGTCGCCGCCGGACGCCGACTCCCACTTGTAGAGCGAACTCCAAAATCCGTGGTCGACGCCCCACCCGGAGGCTGTCGCGCTGATCGCCTCCAGCACCGGCTGCAGGGCGGCAAACCACGGCCGCAGACCCTCGAACCACCCCGCCAGCTCCCGCACCCGCGCCGCCAACAGGCGCCAGTCCCGGTCCGTGCCCTCCAGCCGGATCCGCGGAATGCCGCAGAGCGTCTGCCACCGGAAGCGGTAATACGGGCTGACCACGTCCATCAGCGCGACCAGCGCGGCGGTGGCGTCGACGGGGGTGGTCGTAGAGAAGGCGGGCTGGAACAGGTCGGCCACCTCGTCGCCGATCCTTGAGCGCAGGGGTTGTTGAACCAGGTTGATGGAGCGCCCCCAGTCCTGCGGGGCGAAGTCGTCGCGGACGGCGATGGTCTGCTGGTATCCGGGGGTGTCGGTGAAGACTCCCTCGTACGTGCTGGGGTTCAGCCGGACGTGAACGGCCACCTCGTGCACGACGGCATACCAGAGCAGGTCGGGTGACAGGCTCAGTGGCAGGTGGGCAGTGAAGCACACGTGGATGGCGCGCAGCAGGAGGCTGGAGGTGGGCTCGGTGGTCTCCGGAGCGTTGGTGGGCCAACCTACGAGGCGGTCACTGCTGCGGTGATGAAAACGCGCCTGGTCTCGGAGCACCGCCTGCAGGAAGCGCTCGTTGCCGAGTTCGGTCAGTTCAGCCGCGAGCCGAGCGGCATTGGAGTCTTCGCCGAGCGGAAGATCTATCTCCAAAGCCATCCATGTCCCCCAGGAGCTGATCGGCCTCGATCCTAGAAGGTCGATCAAGTCCCCTGGGGTCTGGCTCACTGCTCGCGACGGATCGACAGCGAAAGACCCTCCAGCCCAGTCGGCTTGGTGTCCCGCTGACGTGCCCGTTGGGCGCTTTCCGCTCGCGTATGACCGGGCCGAAGGTGTATGGCTCTCACCGACGGGGGATGCGGTGAGAGCCATGCTCAGTATGGCATGGAATAGGCATCGAAGTGCCCGATCCGGGCCGCAAATCTCGCATATATCCACAACTTTGGCCCCACGCGGCTCAGCCGCCTCAGCACGCTCGCACCGGTACTTCGTCTCTGCCGCTCCCCGGTGGTACCCCGCCCTCGCCGGTCGCGGCCACGCCATACCGCTGCCCCACCGCCTCCGCGTGGGCGAACACGCCCGCGTCCCCTGGGGCAGAGGCCCCCTCTCCGTCGCAGGGTGACCAAGGACTCCCTGGTCAAGGCAATTCGAGCTCGGCGCGATAACACTCAGTCACATAGGGCATCTCCGTTGGACGCTTCGCGTCCAACAGCATGCGTACCCGGGCCAGCAACTCCTTCCGTGTCGCGGGCTCCAGAGTGATCACGTAGCTGCGGGAGCCGATCATCGCCATGCCCTCCCCGGCCGTCATCGGGTGGCTCCACCGGAAGTCCTGCCGCTCGACGGACCCAAAAGGCGCGCCCACCCGCTCCACTTGACGGTCCTCCGTCGGCGCTGCGGCGTAGTCACGCAGGATCCGGTCCAGCTCTGCGACCCAGGGCACCGACACGTCACGAAAATTCCACACCAGGCCAAGCCGCCCGCCTGGACGCAACACCCGGGCAACTTCTGGGACCGCCCGCCGCGGGTTCACCCAGTGCCATGCCTGCGCGCAGACCAGAGTGTCCACGCTTGAGTCCGGTAGTGGGATCGACTCCCCTGTCCCGTCCAGAACTCGCGCATCAGGGAGCACCTGGGAGAACTGCTCGCGCATCCCGGCCGAGGGCTCCACCGCGACGTTCGGCCGTCGTCATGCCCGGCATCCTGTCAGGTGGCCGCTTCGTTGCAACCATGCGGACCGGGCGAAGGCCATCCGAGAGGAGTAGCGACTCAGGTCCAGCCGGGCTTTGGTGGGAGTGGCCACGTCGGTGGTGTGGGCGGGTGAGGTTCTGATACGAGGTGTGTGGCCGGGCCGCGGCCGGAGAGCCAGGCGAGGAGCGCGTGGCCGGGTCCGGTGGCCGCGGGCCCGGTCGGGGCGAGGGTCCAGGAACGGTCGAGGTCGGTGGCTTCGATGCGGGCGATGGGGAAATGGCGTGCGGCCAGCGTGGCGATGGTGTCGTCGAGTGCCCAAGTGACGTAGTTGGTGGCTCTCGGTCCGGGCTCGGCGCCGGTGCGGGCCAGAGCCAGCAGCCATCGATAGGCGTCAGCGCTACGAGCGAGGTGCGTGATGACGCGGCCGCGGCTCCAGCCGGGCAGCGTGGAGGGTTCGCCGGCCTTCAGGTCGGTCAGCGCATCGAGGGAGACGCTGAGGCGCGTGGCGGAGCCCCGGATGTCGTCGAGGAGAACGGCGATGTCGGCGCTGTCGAGGCTGGTGGTGTCGGTCACGGGCCAGCACTGTACAGCCGCCCGGTGAGCAGGTGGCCGGAGGTCGCGATGCCGTCCGTGACGGCTTGTTCGCCGACGTTTCCGAAGCCGGGAACGAGCTGTGTGGGTGGGGCGACGCGTGAGGCGCGGGTGGGCGTGCGGGTGGTCATGCCGTAGAGGACGGTGGACCGTTCGCGGGCGGTGGTGATGACGTGGTGTTCGGCTGCGCCGGCCGACAGGTGGGCAACGGCGCGCACACCAGCGGCTGCGGCGCCCGCACCATCACCGCCATCCCCCGGCGCCCGCGCCGGGCAGGCCCTGGCCTACCGCTCCGAGCCCGAAGCGGGGCCTGTGCCACGGGTGGGCTCGCGGCGGGTCTGCCGGTTCCCGGTAGGCACGAGGGCGGCAGCGAGGAGTAGCGCGGCCAGGGCTGCGATGGTGGTGCCCTGCCAGCCGAGGGTGCTGAGGAGGGGTGCGGCGACGGCGGTGCCGATGGCGCCGATGGTGAAGTACAGCACCAGGTAGACGCTGCTGAGGCTGCCGGAGCGCTGGGGGTTGAGGGCGATGATGCGGCTCTGGTTGGCGGCCTGGGCGACGAAGCAGCCGGCGTCGAAGAGGGCCAGCCCGATTGCTGTGGCCGGCGGGTTGTTGAGACCGGTGGCCAGCAGGGCGGTTCCGGCCGCGGCGATCAGCATGCCAGCGGTGATCACGGTGTGCGGGGCGTACCGGTCGGCGAGGCGTCCGGTGAGCGGGAGTACGGCGAAGCCGAGGAGTCCGGCCAGGCTGTACAGGCCGATGGCGGTGGGGCCGAGGGAGTGGGGCGGCTGGGCCAGGGTGAGGGCGAGGGCGAGGGCGACCCAGATGAGGTTGAAGGCGAAGTACCACAGCCCGCCGGTGGCCACCGCGCTGCGCAGCTGCGGGTGGTGGCGCAGGAGCGGAGGAAGTGAGGCGAGGGTGGCGCGGTAGCCGCGGCGGGAGTGAGGCTGCTGCCGGGGCAGGAGCGTGGCGGCGGCGATCGCGCCGAGCAGGGCGAGGGCGGCGAAGACGAGAAGCATCCGCCGCCACCCGAGAATGTCGGCGAGTGTTCCTCCCGCCAGCCGGCTGAGCAGGATGCCCGCGGACATGCCGGCGGCCACGGTGGCAACGCCGGTTCCTCGGCGCCCGGGCGGGGCGTAGCGGCCTGCGATGCTGCTGGCCTGGGCCGCGACGCTGGCGGCCGCGCCGATGAGCACGTAGGCAGCCAGGAGCACCACCGCGCCGGGTGCGGCCGCGCCGAGGGCGAGGGCCGCGGCCAGGGCGGTGAGTTGCGCGCCGACCAGGCGGTTGGGGGCGAGGTGGTCGGTGAGGGGGAGCAGGAGGGCGAAGCCGGTCATGCAGCCGGTGAGCGCGGCGGTCGGCACCAGGCCGATCACGGAGAGCGGGACGCCCAGGTCGGCGGCGACCGCGGAGAGCGCCGGCTGGATGGCGTAGTTGTTCGCGATCGCCGTTGCGGCTATGGAGGCGAGAAGGAGTGTGCCGCCCCGGGCGAGGGGGCGCGTCACGGTGTTGTGCCTCGGGTGAGGATGACGGCGTAGCGGCACTCGGTGTCGGTGGTGTTGGCGAAGACGCGCTCGGCGGGCTCGCCGAGTTCGATGGTGTCTCCGGTGTCGAGTTCATGGACCGTGTCGCCGTCGTGGAAGGTCAGGTGGCCGTCGAGGACCCAGACGATCTGGCGGATGAAAGCGAAGGCGGCGGCCGGATAGGGCACGCGGGCCCCGGGGGGCAGGCGGATCTCGGCGATCTCCGCTGGGAAGTGGGGGCCGGTGATCTGGCGGCGGCGGTAGCCGGTGGCGGGGTCGCGCCACTCGGCCGCGTCGGCCTGGCGGCGCACTCCCGGGATTCCGTCTGTGTCGTCCGGGGTTCCTTCGGCGAGGGCGAGCAGGGAGGCGACACTGAGCTGGAAGGCGGCGGACAGCTTGCCCAGGACGACGGCGGTGGGGCTGCTCTCGCCGCGCTCGATCCGGTTGATCATGGCGCGGGAGACCCCGGAGGCATCCGCGAGCTGGGCCAGGGTCCACCTGCGGCGTTCGCGTTCGGTGCGGACGCGGGCTGCGATCTGCCCCACCAGAGGATCTATTATGTTGGACATGAATCCAATATACGAGAAAAGGCTGGCTGTGGAAGTGCGCCCGGCCCGCCCCGGCGACGCGGGGGCCGTACGCGCGATCCGCAACCACGCGATCGAGCGCTCGACGGCCCTGTGGACACAGACCCCGCAGACCCCCGCCGAGGGGGCCGCCTGGCTGGCCGCGCATCTGGAGCGCGGATCGGCGTTCGTGGCCGAGGTGGAGGGCGAAGTGGCCGGGTTCGCGGTCTACGGACCCTGGCGAAAGCTGGACGGATACCAGCACACGGTGGATGACTCGGTCTACGTCCGCGAAGGCCGACACGGGCTCGGCATCGGCTCCGCGCTGCTGGCCGCCCTCATCGCGTCTGCGCGCGAAGCGGGCCACCACGTCATGATCGCCGATATCGAAGCCGAGAACACCTCCTCGATCCGGCTGCATGAACGGTTCGGGTTTCACCACGTCGGCACGGTGCCGGAGGTCGGCTCCAAGTTCGGCCGATGGCTCGACCTGACGATCATGCGGCTGCCCCTGACCTGAGCCGCCGATGCGACCGTCGGTGCAGGGACGGCGCCGAGCGTCCGTCGACCCTGGCGGACGACGAGATAGGCGAGGCTCTGGAGCTGCTGTGGGGCAGCTCGGCGGTGAACACCTGGAACGCCCGCCGCGGCGCGGTGCTGTCCTGGACGAGCTGGTGCACCGAGCGCGGGTTGCGACGGGCCGGCGGTCCCGGCCTGGGCGAAGCGGCTGCCGCCGCCGGATTCCGACACCCCGGTGCGCTCGAAGATGGCGATCGACCGGCTGATCGCGCGCCGAGAGGTCCACCTGCGGGAGAAGACGCTGTGGCGGATGCGCTACGAGACGTGCGCCCGCTCCGAGGAGATCCTGGACGTCAACATCGAGGACCTGGACCTGGCCGGCCGCCGCTGCCCGGTGAAGTCCAAGGGCGCCCAGCCGAAGATGCGCCGCCGCGGCGCCGTCCGCGCCGACTACGTGCTGGAGACGGTTTTCCGGGACGCCGGCACCGCCCGGCTGCTGCCCGCCTACTCACGGGCTGCACCCGCGGGCCGGTGGCTTGAGCAACGCAGTGCCGATGCCGTTGGTCCGTGCCGCCGAGATGGCGCTCGGCAGTTCGTCGAATGCGTCCCGCGTCGCCGATGTGGCGCCTAGAGCTGTGTGGCGCCACCGTCGACGAACAGTTCCGCGCCGGTGGTGAAAGTGCTTTGGTCGCCGGCCAGATAGAGGGCGGTGGCGGCGACCTCGTCGGGGTGTCCGGCGCGGCCGAGCGGGGTCGGTGGGACGGGCTCGGCCGCGGTGGGCCGATCGCCGTGCGGGAAAGCGGCGCGGAGCTCGTCCCCACCCGGGGTCTCGACAGGGCCGGGGGTGAGGGTGTTGACGCGGATTCCTCGGCCGGCCAGTTCGGCGGCCCAGGTGCGGGCGAGGCTGCGGATCGCGGCCTTGGTGGCGGCGTAGATGCCCAGGCCCGGGGCGGCCCGCAGGGCCGCGCTGGAGGAAAGCAGCATCACCGAGGCGCCGGCCGTCAGCAGCGGCAGCGCCTTTTGGACGGTGAAGACCGTGCCCTTGAGATTGATCGAGGTAGTGCGGTCACACTCCTCCTCGGTGATCGCGCCGAGCGGGCCGTAGTCCCCGACCCCGGCGTTGGCCACCACAATGTCCAGGCGGCCGCTGCGGTTCGCGATCTCGGCGAAGAGCCGGTCGAGGTCACCGAGGTCCGAGGCATCGCCCTGGATGGCGATGCCGCGGGCGCCGACCTGCGCGACGGCGGCGTCCAGCGCGGCCTTGCGACGCCCGGTCAGGTAGACGGTCGCGCCCTCGGCGGCGAAACGGCGGGCGATCGCCAGGCCGATGCCGCTGGAGGCGCCGGTGACGAGGGCGGTCTTGCCGTCCAGCTGTCCCATGAGATTCTCCAATTCCCTGATGTAACCATTTTGGTTACATCAATAAGTGCGGGATGCACTCCCCCTCGATCAGGGGAAGTCGACGATCCGAGGTCAGGCGGCTTTCAAGACGTCCCGCAGCACGTCCTCCAGCGTGGTTTTGGCCAGCTCCCTGCGCAGGGCGGCCTCCACATCGTCGTACACGGCGGTCATCGCCGGCCCGATGCCGTGGCCCACGACACACTCGGGGTCCGGTGTCGCGCGATGCAGGGCGAAGACCGGTCCCGGTTCGATCGCCTGGTAGACGTCGAGCAGGGTGATCGCCGCCAGGTCCCGCGCGAGCATCCAGCCCGCCCCCGCCCCCCGCCGCGAATCGGCCAGGCCGGCCTTGCTCAGCTTGGCCAGCAGGCGGCGGATCACCACCGGGTTGGTGTTGACGCTCGTCGCGATCTGCTCGGAGGTGGCGACCTCGTGGCCACGACGCTGATACAGCCCGATCCACGTCAGGGCGTGCGCCGCGATGGTCAGTCTGCTGTTGGCACTCACGTCGGACTCCACCTCCCTCGCCCCTCGACTCCAGTCGTAACCATAATTGTTACAACTGCATGCGGCAAGTTCTGCCCGCGCATCTACACCAAGACGGACGTCGACGGCTTCCTCTGGGAGGTCATCCCCGAGGGGCCGGGCTACCAGCTGTCGGCCGGAAGGTACCCGAGCGGCGTCGCGACGGGGGAACTGTTGCGCTCCAGGTCGATCCGCCCGCGGGCCGCGTCCTGGAAGGGGCCGTAGTCGGCGGTGCGGTCGATGCGCCACATCTTCTGGTCGGGCAGGTCCGCCAGCTGCGGCGCGAAGGTGAACCGGGCCAGGGTGAGCAGGCCGAACACGATGTCGCTGTAGCTCGCGCGGGGTGCCGGCCACCACCTTCCCGCCGAGCCCGGCGGCCTGGTCGTTGATCAGGTTGAGCCACGTCGCCCCGGCTCGTCGCCCGCCTCCGCACGCCGAGGCACCGAAGTACTTCGGGGTCGGCCTGGCGTACACGGAGGGCACCGGCGCGACGAACCGCTTCCCGTCCACCGAGGCGACCAGGCCGCCGCCCCACGCCTGTACGAGCGGGATCGACGCCTGGGCACCGATGAACGCAGCGTTGGCCGCCGCCCGGTAGGTCTCCAACTTCAGGTAGGTCTGGTCGACGTGGGACAACCGGCCGTACCGCAGCGCGTCCGCACCCCCGACCACAGGGGTGTAGCCGACGTTGCAGCCGTGCGCGACCAGCAGCGCCCGCAGCTCCAGCAGCGATGCCGGCTCCGGCTCGGGCTCCAGCGCCGCGAAGTGCAGCCGGCGTCGGGGCGTCGAACACGATCTGCGCGTTCGCCGGCACCCGGGAGGCCACCTCCCGGTAGGTGCCGTCCAGCAGCGCGGCCCGCCCGGCCAGGTGCTCGCCCGCGTCCTCGGGCTGGCCGAGGGAGGCCAGTACGGTGGGCTTCGCCGCCACCCGCGCCTGGTCGGCCGGCGGCTTGGCCCGCGGGTCGCCCCGCTTCGAGGAGTTCTTGGCGAACACCTCCTTGCGCCGCCGCAGCCGGTGGGCCTGCTCCAGCATGCAGAACGTGTACGCCTTCCAGCCCATCTCGCCCGGCTCCAAGTGCGGCGCCGCCAGCACCAGCCGCTTCCACAAGCCGGCCAGCAGCTCGGTGTCGATTTCGGCCTGGCCCACCTTCTTGCGGCCCCATCAGCTCCGGCAGCGACTGCAACGCCTTCACCACCGGCAGGCCCTGCGCAGTGGCACCGAAGTCCACCACCTTCACCAGCTGCTTCAAGAACGGCCGCACCGTGCTGAACCGGGTGACGAGCACCCGCCGCCACGCCTCGTCCGCGTCCGAGTCCGAGTCCGAGCCCAGCGGCGGCGTCAGCTCGAACATCGCGGCGATCGCCGCCGCCAGCTCATCGCGGGTCACCACCGCCTCGATCTCCTCCCACATCGCCGCCAGGGTGTCCACCTTCGGCTCGGTGACCTCCCCGGTGTCGGTGTCGACCTGCTCGGCCGTGGTGTCGAAGACGACCTGCAGGGCCACGGCGAGCTTCGCGCCAGCCCGTTCCACCTTCGGCAGGGCCCGCAGCTTCTCCTTCGCCGTGTCCCGCTCCGCCCGGGCCAGCAGCCGGGTGGCGACCAGTACCTCCAGCGCGTCATCGACCGCCCGGGTCGTCAAGTACACCGCGGTGGCCGACAGCGTCGCCGGCCGACGCGAGTCGCCGTGCCTGCGCAGCAACGACGCCTTGCCGTCCACCCCGTACCGCGACAGCTCCGCCAGCCTCCGCGGCGGGACCCCGGACACATCCAGCTCGCCCATGCTCAGCCCGGTGATCTCCTGAGCCCGCCCCAGCTCCCACTTCATCTACGGCCCCGACACCCGCACCGGCCGCGCCGCAGCCGGTCCAGCTCCGACACCCGCGCCCCGGACGGCACCGCCAGCAGCTCGTCCAGCACCGCCCGCTGACCGGCGCTCAGCGACCCGTGCTGGGCCTCCCCCAGCCGCTGGTTCGCCGCCTCCCGCACCGACGCCACCAGCCGGGCGAACCGGCTCACCCCTGGCAGCAGCACCCGCCGCTCGCGCAGCCACCCCACCGCCGCGTCGAACAATGCCTTCGGCCCGTCCCCGGTCGTACAGGCCCGCGCGTCCAGCCACCCCACCAGTTCGTCCCGGACCTCGGCGAAGTCCCGCCAGCCACCGTCCTGCTGGATTTCCCCGGCATGCGAGCGGGCCGTCCCGTCGCGCTCGCCGTTACTCCGCCAGCACGGTCCGCGTCGTCCAGGAAGAAGAACCGCTCCAGCTCCGTCTGCGCGGGCGCCCCGTAGAACGCCCCGTACCGGGCTGCCTGCTCATCCGTCAGAAACTCGACCGGCAGTCCTCACCACCGTGGCCGGGCAGCCGGGGCCTCACCCGGCTCGGGTGGTGGGTGGAGTGCACGCCTGTCAACTGGGCAGATGGAGAGCGGCGATGCCGGCGAGGACGAGATCGATCCCGGCGAGGAACTGCTCACGGTCGTCGTGCTCGCGCACCTGGTCCGCGACGGCCCGGGTGAACGGGTAGTCGTCAGGGTCGAGCTCTTCCCATGTCGTCGATACGGCGTCGAGGAACTCGGCGCGATCCACGTCGGGACCGAGAATGCGGGCGTTCGCGGCGTTCTGGCCGGCGGCGCCCAGGATGTAGTGCATCAACGCCGAGGTCGCCGTGAACCAGTTGCCCTCGGGCACACCCAGCGCGCGGACCCGCCGGCCGATGCTTTCGAAGATCCGCGGCGTCACCGATCCCCAGGGGCTGCGGGAGAGCTGCGTGGCGAGCTGCGCGGCGAGCCACGGGTGTTCGTCGATCGATTCGAACAGGCCGAGCGCGACGGCGCGGATCTCGTCCTGCGGCGATCCCGGAGACTCGGCGGGCTCGATGGTCAGAGCAGTGGCGACAACGGCGTCAGTGGCGGCGTCGAGCAGCTCGCCCTTGTTCGCCACATGCCAATAGATCGCCCCGGGCCCGGTGGCGAGGCGCTCGGTCAGCGCCCGGAACGTCAGCCCGCCCTCCCCGGCCGTGTCGAGCAGCTCGACGGCGGCCTCGACGATGCGCTCGCGGGAGAGCGCGTCGGTGCGCCGCTGTGACCGGCGTGTCCGCGTTGCCATGCGGCCATTTTGACATATCTGGAGCACTGTTCCAGTATGGAGCACCGTTCCACACTGGAGCGTTGTTCCAATGGTGGAACGACATACCAGAGAGGCCGACCGGACCTCACCGGGCGTCCTCGATCCCGAAGGAGTCACGATGCGCACTCCCGTCACGATCATCGGCGCCGGACTCGGCGGCCTCACACTCGCCCGCGTCCTGCACGTCCACGGAATCCCGGCCACGGTCTACGAGGCGGAGCCCTCCCCGGCGGCGCGCGCGCAGGGCGGGATGCTCGACATCCACGACTACAACGGCCAGCCGGCTCTCCAGGCGGCAGGCCTGATCGACGAGTTCCGCGGCCTCATCCTGGAGGGCCGCGAGGCGACACGGGTCCTCGCCCCGGACGGCACCGTCCTGCTCGACGAACCCGACGACGGCACGGGCGGACGCCCCGAGGTGCAGCGCGGTGAGCTGCGACGGATCCTGCTCGACTCGCTCCCGGCCGACACCGTCCGGTGGGGCCACAAGGCCGGCGGCGTCCGTGCCCTCGGTAACAGCCGGCACGAGGTGACCTTCGTCGACGGCACCACCATCGCCACGAGCCTGCTGGTCGGTGCGGACGGCGCGTGGTCACGGGTCCGGCCGCTGCTCTCCCCCGCCACACCCGAGTACGCCGGCATATCGTTCGTCGAGACCTACCTGTTCGACGCCGATACCCGGCACCCTGCCAGCGCGAAAGTGGTCGGCGGTGGGGCGCTGTTCGCGCTCTCGCCGGGGAAGGGGATCCAGGCGCACCGGGAGAGCGGCGGGACCCTCCACACCTACCTGGCGTTTCGCAAGTCGCAGGACTGGTTCTCCGGCATCGATTTCACCGATCCCGCCGCGGCCACCGCCCGAATTGTTCGGGAGTTCGACGGCTGGGCACCGGAGCTCACCGCGCTGATCACCGACGCCGACACCGCCCCGGTCCTGCGCCCCATCTACACCCTGCCCATGGAACATCAGTGGGATCGGATACCGGGGGTGACCCTGCTCGGCGACGCCGCCCACCTCATGCCCGCGTCCGGCGAAGGCGCCAACCTGGCCATGTACGACGGCGCCGAACTCGGCAAGGCCCTCGCCGCACACCCCGACGACACCGAGGCCGCGCTCGCCGAATACGAACAGGCCATGTTCCCCCGCAGCGCTGCGGCCGCCGCTGACGCCGTCCGCATCCACGAGGCCATCTTCGGCGACAACGCGCCCCAGGGCCTGACCAACATGATCACCGAACACGAGCAGACCCCATGAGTCACTGGTCGCGCGTGGCCGACCACCCTGCACACCCACCCCAGCCCTGTCCCCATCAGGGAAACCCTCAGCCTCATCACCGTCGCCACCGACACCTTGCGACCCTGGATGGACATGTGGACCGCCACCCGCACTCCGGCCGCCGACGCGCACCTTGCAGACCTCATCGACGACGTGATGTTCGAGTTCGAGATCACCGACCTGCGCATGGGTTTCTACAACGAGTGCCACGTCACCGCTAAGTTGCTGGACTGGCTCCTCACCGACGCACGAGACCGCGTCGACGACGCGCGACTGGACGACCCTTATCTCCTTGCACACCGCCGGACAGCCGGCCAGCACCGCGACTCCCCGGACACGCCCTGAGGGGCGTATCGGAAGAGGCTCAAGCCGAAGTGGCGAGCTCGACGAGATGCCGGGCTGTGCCGACAGGATCGACGATCTGATGGAGGTGTACGCCGGGCAGATACGTCACACGCCAGCCGCGTTCGCGCGCCTCGACGGAGAGGCCGTCGTACAGGGGGCCGAACAGCAGGTAGGAGTAGGGATCAGCGAGGCATCGACGAAGATCGAGTTGGTCACCGGACGATCCACACCGGAGCGAATCGCCAGGAGAAACAAGCCTGCGTTGCTGTGTGCCACCAAAGTGACAGGGCTGCCGGCCGAGACCTGCCGCAGGTCGTTGCGGACGGCACTGACGAAGCGGGGCCAGAATGGCGGAGCGCCTGCGCCTATGTGCCAAAGGGTTCACTCGCTGCCGAGCGGTATTCGAGAGTGGGACCACGCCTATCGGGCGCCTTCTGCACCGGAGCTGTGCAAGCTGCGAGTGTCCGCGCGGAGGGGAGCCGTGGTGGCGATGACGTGTGCGTCACGGGACGCTACCGGCCTGTGTCCCTGACTGGCACGGTTTCGGAAGGGCCCGGGTCTCACCACGGCGAGCCAGCACCTCCCTCCGGATCACCGCACTCCGCTGACCCTCCGCAGCATCTCCAGGAACTGCTCACGCTCGGCTGCCGACAGCGGGGCCAGGAGTTCGTCGTTGGCCGAATTCCCCGCCTTCGTGCACTCCTCGAGGCGCCGCTCGCCCTCGGCGGTGAGGCTCACCGCGTTCTTGCGGCGGTCGGCCGGGTCGGGGGCGCGTACGACGAGGCCCGCCGCCTGAAGATCGTTGAGGATGCCGACCATGTCCTTCGGGTCGAGCGAGACGGTCCTGCCCAGTTCGGCCTGGGCAACCGGGCCGAGATCCGCCACGGCCGCAAGGACCACGTGATGCCACATCTTCATGTCGTGTCGCGCAAGCGCCTCCGCGACCAGGCCGCGCCCGCGGGCCGCCGCCCGGCCGAGGAGCCAGCTCGGGAGGGCGCGGATTCGGCTGGGCGCCGGCGGGTTCTCTGCCATGCACGGCAGCATAGCGAGAAAACGTTGGACTTCCCAACGACCTTCTGGATATCGTTGGGAAGTCCAATGAATCCCAAGGGTGTCGGGAGGCGATCGCGCATGCGGCGCATTCGGTATGAACACATCGGCGGACCCGGAGCCCTGTTCCAGGAAGAGGTCCCGGTCCCGGAGCCCGGAGCCGGTGAACTGCTCGTCAGGATCGAGGCGATCGGCGTCACGCTCCCCGTCGTACGCAAAGTGCGCGAGGGTGCGCAGCCCATCCCCCTCGGCGGCGAGCTGGCCGGTGAAGTGGTGCGCGTCGGCGAAGGCGTGAGCGGGTACGCGCCGGGTGACCGGGTCACCGGGCTCTGCTTCGGGCATGGGTATGCGGAGTACGCGCTGCTGCACACCGCCATGGCCTCACCCATCCCGGCGGGCGCCACCGCCAAGGACGCCGTCGCGCTGGTCCGCAGCGGGGTGGTGGCGCTCGGTGCGCTGGAGGCCGCGCGCCCGGAGAAGGGCGAGTCGGCTCTGGTCACCGCGGCGGCGAGTGGGGTCGGCCATCTCGCCCTGCAGTTGGCCCGGCTGAAGGGTGCCTCACGCGTCGTCGCCGCCGTGGGCGATCCCGCCAAGGCGGACTTCGTACGCTCCTTCGGCGCCGATGCCGTGGTGACATACGACCAAGGCGGCTGGGGCGAGCCGGTCGACATCGTGCTCGACGCGGTCGGTGGCGAACTGCTCACACCCGCAGTCAAGGCGCTCGCGCCTGGTGGGCGGCTGGTCGCGTACAGCTCGGGCGGCGGCACCATCGCGGCGTACGACCTCCTCGTGGGCGGCAAGTCGGCCATTGGGTTCCAGGTGGCGATCGTGGCCAGAACCCAGCCACAGCGGTATGCGGGGTGGATCGAGGAGCTGTGGAGGCTGTTCGGCGAGGGTGCACTGCGGCCCGCGGTCCACGCGGAGTTCGCCCTCGCAGACGCGGCACGGGCGCACGCGACGATCGAGGGCCGGGCCAATCAGGGAAAGGTCGTCCTGGTGCCGTAGGGCTGATCCAGGACCCCAGCCGCCGCGTAGGTCCTGCCGCCGCGTAGGCCCTTCAGCCCCATGGCCCGCCTGCCCCACCATGGCCCCTACCGCTGCTGCCATCCGACGTCGATCATCACGTACCCTTCGCCCGGACTCGGGGGTCGGCTCCAGGACCGGGTGCGGAAGGTATGCAGACGTCCGCGCTCGAGGGCCAACCGCGGCAGCCGGACGCCGAACTCGGCCGCCAGGGCTTCCAAGGCGCGGCGCTCACCCAGCCGCTCCTCGTGCGGTTCGTCCTGCGGGAAGAGACCGTCCGGGTCCAACGCGACCGGCACGGCACCCCGTCTGCTGACGGCGGTCCCCCGGACGGTGAACGCGTACCGCTCCTCGCCCCTCTCCGCGACCGACAGGTGGAAGACGCCTGGGCGGTCCCCGTGGGAAGGCTCGCTCCACACCGTCACCGCGCGGGTGCCCCGGGAAGCGGCGATGCCTGGAGAGACGAACCACCCCTCGTTGAAGCCGCGGCCCGACTGCGGCTCGAAGGCGAAGCTCCAGCCTGGGCCCGCCCGGCCGACGGCGGTCAGGGCCTCGTCCTCCCACATCGAGCCGTTCCGGTTGTGGTGCAAACGCATACGCGAGTCCCACAGGGTCGTCGGTTCGTCCAGGACAGCGGAGTCGTCAGCGCCGATACGGCCGGGCAGTTCGGCCGGCTCGACCCCTTCCACGAGGAGAAAGCGGTATGACACCAGGAAGTTGCCGGGATCTCCTTCCGCCAGCCACGCCAGACCCGGCGGATCCAGGTCGGCCGCGGGAGGCGGGGCGTCGCCCTGCTGTCCGGCCCGGGGCGTGGCCAGCAGTTCCCGGCCCCGCTCCGGCGTGATCAAAGGACTGATGAGCGGGTCGGCGCACAGGCCGATCGGGGCGAGGTGGTCCGGGCCGAGCGGAAGCCATTCGGGCAGCGCGGCGCACAGGGTGCGCCAGGCCGCGTCGGTGTCGCCCCAGCGGGCCTGCTCCCGCGCCTCCTCCACGGCACGGCCGAAGGGGCCGTCCGCCGTGTAGCGGTACGTGCCTTCCCTCATCTGCCGCAGGATCTCGTCCGCCGCCTCACGCACCGCTTGGGGGGCGTCCCCCAGGCGGCGGGTCAACGACCCGTCGTCCCGGCGCTGTCGCAGCTGCCCGGCCGCCAGTACGGGCAGCACCTCCGGCACGTACCGCGGGTCGCTCGCGAGCTCGTGGAAAGACGCCGCGTACGCCTTCCCGAGCAGCTGACGGATCTGGTCGCGCAGCCCCATCGCCCGGGGCCTGCCGTACGAGATCGCCTCCGTCAGGGCCACCAAGGCCCGCTCGTACCGCCCGCCCAGCGCGTCCAGACGGGCGGCCTCGACGGACGCGTCCAGTGCCCGCGTCGTCGCGTTGACAAAGACCGCCCCCGCCCGCTCCGAGCGGTCCACCTGCAGACTGTGGAACTCGCGGTACATGGCCTCCATGAACACGCGGAACGACGCGTACCGCTCAGGAGGGCTCGCGCGCCACGACGCGTAGCAGTACACGGCCCACTCACCGGCGTCGTCCACGTCCCCCGGGTCCAGCAGGACGTAGACCATGTCCGACTCCACGTCCAACTGCAGCGCCCGCTCCCACATTCCGGCGAGCAACTGCTCCTCGGGCGTGGGGTCGTCGCCCAGATCCCCGGGGAAGTACTCGGCCAGGCCCGCCGCGTCCTCGTGCCACCGGACCCCGTCGGTACCGGCGAGCAGCCATACGAAGCCACCCGCGTGCCGCCAGCCGTCGCTGACCGCCAGAAACGTCCGGTACGAGGGCGGCAGCCGATGCCCGAGCCGCTCCTCCACGCCTCGGATCCGCTCCTCCGCCGCGGGCGGAAACCCCAGCCAACGCGTATGCAGGGGATCCTCGTCATCCGCGCTCCGTTCGCCCGCCGGTACGTCCAGATCCTGCGCGTCCGCCCACTCCTGGCTCCACCGCACCAGGAAGGACCGCCAGTCGTCGCTCGTGTCCTTCATACCGACCACCCTGCCAGCCACCACTGACAACGCCCGCCGGCCAGGACGCGCCGACGGAAATTCCCTGGCGTGGTGGCCGGACAGGGACGGAGACTCGTCTCATGGCTGACATGGAGTCGTTCCGGGAGGCGGTCACCGCGTGGGCGGCCGGTGGCCCCGGCGAACCCGCGCGCGAGCTGGCCGCTCGGCTGCCCGTCCGGACGGCCGTCCTGCTCGAAGGGCTGAGCGACGCCGCAGCGGTCAGCACGCTGGCCGCGCGCCGCGGCCGGAACCTGGCGGCCGAAGGAGTGTGCGTCCTGCCGATGGGCGGCGCGATGAGCGTCGGGCGCTTCGCCGGCCTCCTCGGGCCATCCGGCCTGGGCCTGCGCCTCACGGGACTGTGCGACGAGGCGGAGCGTGGCTACTACGCCCGTGGCCTGGCGCGGGCCGGTGCGGGACGACAAGGGTTCTTCGTCTGCGCTGCGGACCTGGAAGACGAACTCATCCGCGCGCTGGGCGTGAGTCGGATGGAAGAACTCGTCCGGGCAGAGGGCGACCTGCGCGCCCTGCAGACCTTCCGGCGCCAGCCCGCGCAGCGAAACCGCACCTCACAGCAGCAGTTGCGGCGCTTCCTCGGCACGAAGAAGGGGCGCAAGATCCACTACGGTCGCGTCCTCGTCGAGGCCCTCGACCCCGACCGCATACCCGCCCCGCTCGACGGCCTGATCACCGGCCTCTGACAGTTGGGTGACGTCCCGCAGCACCACCGGTATCCGAGTCATCGACGTTCAACCCGGCCTCGTGGACACCACAGCCGCGTCATCCGACCGCCATGCCGACCCATTCAGACAGTTTCAATACCCGATGTCACCTTGAAAAGTTCGGGATCGGGCCGAGAAGGCGCTCCACTCGTCACGCGCGCGGTCGGGTGTGGGTTCTCATCTCGCCCACCCACACGTTGAGTTGGGGTGTGAATCGTCACGTGGCCACTGGTGGTCATGTGACCGATGACTCTCGCGCGATCATGGCTCAGCAGGTAGTGTTCGAGAACGTATGGGGGGTCGGCTCGGCATTGCTGTCGCCGGAGCAAAGAGATTTGAGGTAATCGCCTGTCATGCGCAACGGGGGAAAGGCACGTTGGTGATAAAACCGCTGTCCATTGACGGCACCTGGTTGTTCCAGCCTCAACTTTTCGACGACGCTCGAGGCACGTTCGCAGCGTGGTATCAAAGGGACGTTTTCCAGGAAGCGACCGGCCGCAGCATGCCGCTCGGCCAGGCCAATCTCTCGACCAGCCGCCGAGGGGCGATTCGCGGCATTCACTTCGCCGATGTCCCGCCCGGTCAGGCGAAGTACATCACCTGCGCGAGCGGCGCGGTACGTGACGTGATGGTCGACCTGCGGGTCGGATCACCCACCTTCGGCCGTTGGGAGATCGTGGACCTGGATGACCAGAGCCGGCAGGCGCTCTTCCTGACCGAGGGCATCGGGCACGCCGTGCAGGGGCTCACCGAGGAAGCGACCATCGTGTACATGTGCTCCGCCGGGTACGTCGCGGAGCGCGAGCGCGCCATTCATCCGCTCGACCCCGATCTCGGTATCGACTGGATCCCCGGCGTCGACCCCATCCTCTCCGCCAAGGACACTGTCGCGCCCACCGTGGCCGAGGCCCAGGAGGCCGGGCTGCTGCCCGTATACCAGCCCTGATTCCCGTCGCTTGGCAGCGCAGCGCACGGCATCGCATCGCAGCGAGGAGAACCGTGAAGGCACTTGTCCTTTCCGGAGGTTCCGGAACTCGGCTACGTCCCATTACCCACACTTCGGCCAAGCAGTTGGTTCCGGTGGCCAACAAGCCGATTCTCTACTACGTCCTCGAAGGAATAGCGGAGACCGGTATCGAGGACGTCGGCATCATCGTAGGAGAGACCGCCGACGAGATCCGCGACGCGGTCGGTGATGGCTCCCGGTTCGGTGTCGACGTCACCTACATTCCGCAGGAAAAGCCGCTCGGTCTCGCACATGCCGTTTTGACGGCGCGCGACTGGCTCGGTGACGACGACTTCGTCATGTATCTCGGCGACAACTTCCTGCTCAGTGGGATCACCGACCAGACCGAGTTGTTCCGTGCGACCCGGCCGGACGCCCAGATCATGCTCACGCATGTACCCGACCCGACCGCGTTCGGTGTCGCCGAGACGGACGCGGCCGGCCGGGTCATCGGCCTCGAGGAGAAACCGGAGTTTCCCAAGAGCGACCTGGCGCTCGTCGGTGTCTACTTCTTCACCCCCGCCGTGCATCAGGCAGTCGACAGCGTCCGGCCCTCCGCCCGTGGCGAGTTGGAGATCACCGACACCCTCCAGTGGCTCATCGACCAAGGGCGTCGAGTGGAATCGTCGATCGTCACCGACTACTGGAAGGACACCGGAAACGCCACCGACATGCTGGAGGTGAACCGTTCCGTTCTCGACCGCCTCGAACACCGCGTCGAGGGCGCGGTGGACGTGGAGAGTGAGCTGGTCGGCCGGGTGGTCGTGGAGCCCGGCGCCTCCGTCGTACGGTCGCGGATCGTCGGCCCCGTGATCATCGGCAACGGTGCTCGCGTCGAAGGCTCGTATGTGGGGCCCTACACCTCGGTGGCCGACGACTGCTCGGTCGTCGACAGTGAAATCGAGTACTCCATCGTCCTCCCCAACGCGACCATCGCCGGCGTGGGACGTATCGAGGCCTCGGTCATCGGGCGCTCCGTGGAGGTGACCCCGGCGCCGCGCACCCCCCGAGCCCACCGCCTGATACTCGGCGATCACAGCAAGGTCCAGATACGCGCATGAAGATCCTCATCACCGGCGCCGCCGGGTTCATCGGCTCCCATCTGACCCGTCTGATCCTCGGACCCGAGCGGCCGCTGGGCGACGATGTCCAGGTCACCGTCCTGGACAAGCTCACCTACGCGGGCAGCCTCGACAACCTCGCCCCGGTGCGCGACGCCCCCGGCTTTGTCTTCGTCCAGGGCGACATCGCCGACCCGGCGCTCGTGGACAGGATCGTGCCCGGGCACGATGCCATCGTCCACCTCGCCGCCGAGTCCCACGTGGACCGTTCGATCGACTCCGCGCAAGCCTTCGTACACACCAATGTGGTGGGCACCGGCGTGTTGCTGGACGCCGCGCTGCGACACGAGATCTTCCGGTTCGTCCATGTGTCGACCGACGAGGTGTACGGGTCGGTCGAGTTCGGCTCCGCCACCGAGGAAGACCGCCTGCAACCCAGCTCGCCGTACTCGGCCACCAAGGCCTCGAGCGACCTGCTGGCGCTCTCGTACCACCAGACACACGGGCTCGACGTCCGGGTGACGCGCTGCTCCAACAACTACGGCCCGTACCAGTTTCCCGAAAAGCTGATTCCGCTCTTCGTCACCACCCTGCTGCGGGGCGGCAGCGTCCCCCTGTACGGGGACGGCGAGAACGTGCGGGACTGGCTGCACGTCGACGACCACTGCCGCGGTCTGCTCGCGGTGCTCACCGGAGGCAGGGCGGGCGAGGTCTACAACATCGGCGGTGGCACCGAGTTGTCCAACAAGGAACTCACCGCGCTCCTGCTGGACGTCTGCGGCGTGGGCTGGGAGCGGGTCGACTGGGTCGAGGACCGCAAGGGACACGACCGGCGGTACTCGGTCGACTGGAACAAGATCCGGCGCGAGCTCGGCTACCGGCCGGCGCGCGACTTCACGGCCGGGATCGCCGACACGGTGGCGTGGTACCGCGCGCGGCTGTGAGCCACGCGCGGTACGTCGGGTTCCGCCGACTGGTTCCGCCGGCCGGTTCCGGTGGTCGGGTTCGGCCAATCGGCCTCCGTCGACCAGTTTCGCCGGCCAGTTCCGCCGGTCCGCCGTATCAAGCGGTGCCTGAGGCGGTCCGCTCCCCCGACGCCTTGCCGTTCACGTACCCCTCGATCAGCTCGCAGGTGGTCTCGACACCCCGGTCGTCGACGATACTCGGGCCGAGGGCCGCGGCGCGCTCGGTGATCCGCGGATCGCTGAGCACGGTCGACACGGAACTGTCCAGCTTCTCCTGGGTGAGCCCGACCAGCGGCACCGGTGGCGAGGAAACGCCCATCTCCAGGAGCCTGGCCGCCCAGTACGGATGGTCGGCAAAACACGGCAGCACCACGCTGGGCACGCCTGCCCGCAACACCTCCGCCACCGTGCCCGGGCCCCCGTGGTGGATGACGGCAGCCGTACGCGGGAAGAGCCAGCTGTAGTCCATCTCGCGGGCGCGGAAAACATCATCCGGAAGGTCACCGTCCGGGCCGTCCACGAGAACCATCCGACGGCCGGCCTTGCGTACCGCCTTCAGTACCCGCTCGAAGGTCTCCTCGCCGTAAACCGGCCAGGTGCTGCCCAAGGTCAGCGTGACCGGCTTCTCTCCGCTGTCCAGGAAGTCCACCAGGTCCGCCGGGGGCTCCCACGGGCGGTCCCAGAACCAGTAGCCGGTCACATGGGCGCGCGCGGGCCAGTCGGACGGCGGCACCACCACGCTGGGGCTGGTGGCGTGGAACACCGGGTGCTCGATTCCCAGCTTCTTGGCGGGCGTCCCCTTCACCGGGGGCAGCCCCTTACCCTTGCGGAACTTGTTCACCGCGGCGCGGCTGATCGCCCAGTCGAACTGGCCCGCCACGAAGTGGCTGAACCGGATGTACGGCGCGCCCAGCGGCAACTTCGGGAAGCCGAAAGCAGGGGACTGACCGGTCGGCACGATCGGCCACCAGGCGACGGTGCCCCAGGGCACACCCGGGTCCGCGTAGCCGGCGCCCCGGGTGAGCATCGCGTTGACCATGAAGTCCGCGCCCTGCGTCGCCTCGTGCATCGCGTCGAGAGCCGCGACGACCTCGTCCACGGTCGGCGTCGGGATCGCCCGGCTCGCCCGCATCAGTGAGGAACTCTTCCGCAGTGCCTTGACGACCTGGGGCAATTCGAAGTAGTTCCCGGTCCTCCCCGGAATCTCCCGGAAGTTCAAGCCGGCCTGCTCGACCATTGCTTTGAAATCCGTGGTGGTGGCCAAGTCCACCTCGTGACCACGAGCCCGCAGTCCGGCCCCTAGAGCGAGAAATGGCTGGATGTCGCCCCGTGACCCAAAGGCGAGGAGTGCAACCTTCATGCCGTCCTCCGTGCTGGCAACGATGCCCAATTCGGGAGCTTTCGGCAGACGCAGCTCCCCCGTTTGTAAACGACACCATACTTGTGGCAGCAAAGCACGACACGCAAGCCGCACTTGGTGGGGCTTGATGTGAAGTGAATCACCTCGCCTCGCCCGGGGTTTCGTCCACGATACGGTGAGCGTACTCGGCATTGTGTCGCAGGCTATTTTTGCTCGCGAAGCGCCGCGAGACCATTTCATTGGAGGGGAAATCACCGTCGTGAATGAAGCATGGCTGGTCACCGGCTCGGGTGGGCTGCTCGGACAGGACGTGATGGCCGGCTTGCGCGAGGCGGGTGAGACCGCAAAGGGATTTGACCACAAGGGCCTGGACATCACCGATGCGCATGCGGTGCGCGATGCGTTGGCGAAGCACCAGCCCGTGATTGTGGTCAACTGCGCCGCGTTCGCCGCACCGGACAAGGCGGAGACCGACGAAGAGGGCGCACTGCAGATAAATGGCGAGGGCACCCGCAATTTAGCGGAGGCCTGTGCCGAGTTCCAGGCGCGCCTCATTCATATCTCGACCGATTACGTTTTCTCCGGCGACGATTCCGGCGGCGCCGCGGTGCCCTTCGCGGAGGACGCCCCGACCTGTCCCGTCAACGCGTACGGCCGCACGAAGGTCGCCGGCGAGCGGGCGGTGTTCGCCTGCCTGCCGCGGACGGGTTACGTCTTCAGGACCTCCTGGCTGTTCGGTGCCGGTCGCACCAACTTCGTACGCACCATGATCCGGCTGGAGCGCGAAAAGGATCACGTCGATGTCGTCGCCGACCAGTGCGGTCAACCCACCTGGACCGTGGACGCCGCCGAACAGCTCGTACGGCTGGGACGCGCCGCGCTGGGCGGGCAGGCCCCGGCTGGGGCTTACCACGGCAGCGCGGGCGGCCAAGCCAGCTGGTACGAACTCGCCCGGGAGGTCTTCCGGCTGCTGGGCGCCGACCCCGAGCGGGTGCGGCCGAGCACCGGGGCGGCGTTCGGCCGCCCCGCGCCACGGCCCGCGTACAGCGTGCTGGGACACGCGCGCTGGCACGCCGTCGGCATCGAGCCCATTCGCCACTGGCGGGCGGGGCTCGATGCCGCCTTCCCCTCGCTGGTGAAGGCGGAGGAGTCGGATCAGCCGATCTGATCGGGCGATCTGCCGACAGCGGGGCGGGCGGACCTGCGGGCTGGGGCCTCCGGCCCGCCCCGGCGCTGGGCGTCGGTTATCAGGCGTCAGGCATTGGGGGTCAGGCGCTGGGCGTCAGGCCGATGCCGGGGTCCCGGGCGTCAGGCGTCCAGCACGCGCCGCAGATACGCCTCGATCTCGTCCGCGGCCCGGCCGACGCCGCCCGCCTCACGGGTGGCGCTCCGCATCTCCTCGACGTTGCGCTGGATGTCCGCGTCGTGTGTCACCTTCAGCACCGCCTCCCGCAGCCGCTCGACCGTGACCTCGTCGCGGCCGATCCGAACGCCGAGGCCCAGCTCGGCGGTCCTGCGCGCGGCCATCTCCAGCTCCACGGACTGCGGCACGGCCACCATCGGCACGCCGAAGTGGAGTGCCTCCATGGTGCTGCGTGCGCCGGCGTGCGTCACGAAGGCAACGGCGTGTTCCAGTACGGCGAGCTGGGGCACGTGCTGGTGCGCCTCGATGTTCGGCGGCAGCGGGCCGAGGTCGGAGGGGTCGACGTGCCGGCCGGTCGCCAGCACGACGTGCCAGGGCTGGTCCGCGAACGCGCCGACGCACATCCGGTAGAACTCGGGCCGCTCGTTGAACAGCGTGCCCAGCGCGATGAGCAGCACCGGGGCGTCGCCTTCCGGCGGCGTCCACGTGCCCCGGGTCCTCGGGTCGGCGAGACCGGCGCCGACGAACGCGTACCGCTCGTCGAAGGTCTCCGCCGCCGGCTGGTAGTCCTTCGTCAGGAAGACCAGGTTGAGGTCTTCGACGGTGCCGAAGAAGTCCGCGGGCGACGCCTCGCCCATACCGTACGAGGCGCGGAACTCCGCCAGTTTCGTGCCGAACTCGATCAGCGCGGGGTGCTGCGGGTCGAGCGCCGGGAACTCGTCGGCCAGCTGCTGCGCGACCGAGAAGTGCTCATTCGATGCGAACAGCGGGATGAGCTGCACGGCCGGCCGCTGCCACTTGTGAGCCAGCGCCCGCGCCGCGAAGTGCATCAGGGTGTCGTAGACCACCACGTCCGGCACATCGCCCTCGAAGGCGGGCTCGGCGCCGGTCGCCGCAACGTTCTCGACCAGGTACTTCAGCGGCCCACCGGCCATCTCGTCGGCCGACACCTGCGAGGGCGCGCTCCTGCCCGCGGGCCAGGTGGACTCGTACCGCACCACGTCCACACCGGCGGCCGCGGCCGCCTCGGAGAATTCCTCGGTGGTGACGTAGGTGACCCGATGCCCCCTGCTCACCAGGTCGGCGAGTACGGACAGGGTGGGGTTGACGTGCCCCCAGAAAGGCGCACCAAAAAATGCGATGTGACGCTTCAACGCTTCGACTCCATAATCCATTCTTCAACGGCCTCGGCGGTCGAGCCCGCGTGCTCTTCCATGATGGAGAAGTGATTTCCCGGTACTGCCCTGGCCGTATGGTCCAGATTCCAGTTGATGTGCAGGCCTTCGTCACCGTTGAGAGTTCCATCGGCGACGGAAAGCGGCGCAGTGGCGCGTACAAGAACTGTGGGGGTCTCGATCACCTCGGGACGCCATTCCCCCAGAATGCGGTGATAGCCACCCATGGCCGTCAGACGAGTCGCATTCATGATGTTCCCTCCGAGCTTTTCCTCACGGTCGAACACCACACCGAGCATGGCCGTACTGACCTGCTCGCTCACATCGTCTCCCGGCCAGGGCGCGTCCAAAAGTGCGAGCCCCGCGGGACGCCGCTCTCCCATCTTCTCCAGGCGGGTGGTGACGGCATGCGCGATCTGCCCGCCCGCGGAATGCCCGACGAGTACGTACGGACCATCTTCCGCATTCCGCAGTACGGCCTCCGCAAGCACCTCGGCGAGCGCGTCCATGCTCTCCGGGAGGAAATCCCCCCGCATAAACCCCGGGAGCGGGAGCACGGACACATCGCGGCGACCGCGGAAATACTCGGCGAACCGTGAGTACTGCTGCGGACCCGCCGTTGCCACCACGGCGGGGAAGCAGAACAACCGGGTAGTGGCGTCGCCCGCTGTCAGCCGTACAGCATCCGGAATATGCCCCGCCGCCGAGGCCGCGCCGAACGTCGGGCGGAGGCGTGAGGCCGCCATGATCATATCGTTCCCCAGGGCATTCCGTCCGGTGGCGAACGAATCCCGGAAGAGCGCCACAATGCCGTCCTGCACCTCCGCATCGGCGCGTGGGGCCCGCGCCGCCCCAGTGCCTTCCGGTCCAGCGGCCACCGCCCGCGCGGCGGCCCGCTCGGTCAACTCCCGGCGCAGATAGGCGACCACGGCGGTTGGTGTGCTGAAGTCGAACAAGAAGGCGTTCGGCAGGTTCAGCTCCACTACCGCGCTCAGTCGATTGCGCAGCTCGACAGCCGTCAGCGAGTTGAGACCCAGTTCGAAGAAGCCATGGTGGAGCTCTATTTCCTCCGGCGACGCGTGTCCGAGGACCACCGCCGCCTCGGTCCGCACGAGCTCGAGCAGCGCCGCCTCTTGCCGCGCGTCCGGCAGTGCCGCGAGACGCTGCGCGGGCGAGAGCCCACCAGCAGACTGCTCGGACACGGCGGTGGGACGGGCCGGGGTGCGGACAGCAGGCGCGCCCGAGGCCGCGGACGGTGGGCGGTCATCCGCTCCTGGGACCTCGGCGAGAGCCCTGAGCTCGTCAGTGTCCAGCCTGGCCAGCCCCAGGGAGTTCACCGATGCCACCGGCGCTCCGGTGGCATCGGCCACCCGGACGGTCAGCGCGTCGGGCTCGGTCCCGCTGATCCGCACCCGCAGTGTCGCCGCACCCGCCGCGTGCAGGGCCACGCCCCGCCACGTCGCGGGCAGCCACACGGCGGGCTCTTCCCGCCCGGAGTCCGAGTACCTGTCTGTGTCTGCGTCCGTGTCCGCGTCTGCGTCTGCGTCACGGGCGAACCGCAACGCGTGCAGCGCGGAGGCGAGCAGGGCCGGGTGAATGCCGAAGCGACCGGCTTCGGCCTGCTGGTCCACGGGCAGGGCGACCTCGGCGAGGATGTCCTCGCCGTGCCGCCAGACCGTGCGTAGCCCCGCGAGGGCCGGGCCATAACCGACCTCGGCGGAGGTGGGGATTTCGTACGGATCATCCGTCGCCAGCTCCACCGCACCCGCCGGCGGCCACGAACCGAACTCCCAGCCCGGCTGGGGTGAGCCTTCGGCGAGCACGCCCTCGGCGTGCCGGGTCCACGCGGAGTCGGGCGCCGGGTGTTCCGGCCGCGCATAGACGCTGAGTGCACGGCAGCCCGTTTCGTCCGGCTCGGCGACGGTCAGCCGGAGCAGAACACCGCCGCGCTTCGGCAGGGCGAGCGGGGTGTGAAGCATCAACCGCTCCACTGACCCGCAGCCGACTTGGTCCGCCGCATGGATGGCCAGCTCCACGAACGCCGAGCCCGGCAGCACCGCCACGCCCTCCACCCTGTGATCGGCGAGCCAGCGATGCGTCTGGACCGACAGCCGCCCGGTGAACAGCAACCCCTGGGAGCCCGGCAGCTCGACCGCCGCCCCGAGCAACGGATGCCCTGCCGCGCCCAGGCCGAGTGCGGAAGCCGCCGCCCGGGGATCGGAGGCCGACGACAGCACATTCGGGGTGTCGAGCCAGTAGCGGCGGCGCTGGAAGGCGTACGTCGGCAGATCCACCCGCGACGCCCCCGCACCGGCGAACACCTCCGTCCACCGCACAGCAACGCCCCGCACCCACGCCTGGCCAAGACCCACCAGCAACGCCTCGGCCTCGCCACGCCCCGACCGCAGCACAGGAACGAACACGCCATCCGCGACTGTGTCAGGACCCATGGCGCTCAGCACGCCGTCGGGGCCCAGTTCGAGGAACGTCGTGATGCCCTGTTCGGCGAGCGCAGCCACCCCATCCGCGAATCGCACCGCTTGCCGAACATGCCGCACCCAGTAATCAGCCGAGCCCAGGTCATCGGACGTCGCCACGTTCCCGGTCACGTTGGAGACGACCGGAATACGCGGCGCGGCGTAGGTCAGGGTCTCGGCGATGGAGCGGAAGTCGTCCAGCATCGCGTCCATTTGAGGTGAGTGGAACGCATGCGACACTTCAAGACGCTTGGTCTTACGGCCCTGGTCGCGCAGCATCTCCGCGATGGCAAGGACGACGGGCTCGTCGCCGGAGACCACCACCGAGGCCGGACCGTTGACCGCAGCGATACCGACCCGGTGACCGTACTCGGCCAGAAGCAGTGCTACCTCGTCCTCGACAGCCTGGACGGCGACCATCGCCCCGCCGGCGGGCAACGCCTGCATCAGCCGACCGCGCGCCGCCACCAGCCGCACCGCATCCTCGAGTGAGAACACGCCCGCCACATGGGCCGCCACGATCTCGCCGATCGAATGCCCACCCACGAACTCCGGCACCACACCCCACGACTCGACCAACCGGAACAACGCCACCTCAACCGCGAACAGCCCGGCCTGCGTAAACACCGTCCGGCCGAGCAGATCGGCATCGTCACCGAAGATCACATCGCGGACGGGCCGCTCGACATGCCCCGCCAACTCCTTGTCCAGCAGCCCGCACGCCTCGTCGAACACTTTCACGAACGCCGGGTACTGGCCGTACAGCTCACGGCCCATACCCACGCGCTGACTGCCCTGGCCCGAGAACATCACCGCCAACCGACCCGAGCCGACACCCTGACCGACGACAACGCCAGGAGCCGACTCACCCCGCGTCAACGCGCCCAGCCCCGCCCGCAGCCCATCACGGTCACCCACCACCACAGCACGGTGCTCGAAAGCAGAACGCCCGGACACCAGCGACCAACCGACATCCACCGGCGACAGCGAGCCGTCGCGCTCGACGTGCGACAGCAGACGCCCCGCCTGCTCCCGCAACGCCGCCACGCCACGCCCTGACACCACCCACGGCACCACAGGAACCCCCGCGGGCTCCACCAGTTCGCCGACGGCCTCCGGAGCCTGCTCCAGAATGACGTGTGCGTTCGTCCCGCTCACACCGAACGAGGACACACCGGCTCGGCGCGGACGGTCCGCCTCGGGCCAAGGGCGCTGCTCGGTCAGCAACCCAACCGCGCCGGCGCCCCAGTCCACCTTCGGCGAAGGCTCCTCGACATGCAGTGTTCGGGGCAGGGTCTCGTGCCGCATCGCCAGCACCATCTTGATCACACCCGCGACGCCTGCAGCAGCCTGCGTATGACCGATGTTGGACTTCAGCGAGCCAAGCCAGAGCGGCCGCCCCTCCGGCCGGTCCTGGCCATACGTCGCCAGCAGCGCCTGCGCCTCGATCGGGTCGCCCAGCGTCGTCCCCGTACCATGCGCCTCCACCGCATCCACCTCGGCAGCCGCCAACCGCGCGTTCGCAAGCGCCTGACGAATCACCCGCTGCTGCGACGGACCATTCGGCGCGGTCAAACCATTCGACGCACCATCCTGATTCACCGCTGAACCACGCACCACCGCAAGCACTGGATGGCCGTTGCGGCGGGCATCCGACAACCGCTCGAGCAGCAGCATGCCCCCGCCTTCGCCCCAAGCCGTACCGTCCGCGTCGGCGGAGAACGCCTTGACGCGGCCATCGGTGGCAAGACCGCGCTGGCGGCTGAACTCCACAAAGCCCGCTGGTGTGGACATCACCGTCACCCCACCGGCGAGCGCGAGCGAACACTCGCCCTGGCGCAGTGCCTGAGCGGCCAGGTGCAGCGTCACCAGCGACGACGAACAGGCCGTGTCCACCGTCACGGCAGGACCTTCCAAACCAAATGTGTAAGACAGACGCCCGGACACCACACTGGCCGCACTGCCCGTACCGAGGTAACCCTCAAGACCCTCGGGCGCATGCTGCAGCAGCGCGATGTAATCCTGGCCGTTCGTACCGGCAAAAACACCGGTACGTGTACCTCGCAGAGTCTCCGGATCGATACCGGCCCGTTCGAAGACCTCCCACGAGATTTCCAGGAGCAGCCGCTGCTGCGGATCCATGGCCAGCGCCTCGCGCGGCGAAATCCCGAAGAAGGCCGGATCGAACTCCGTAGCCGAGTCCAGGAAGCCACCCTCGCGGGTATAGCTCTTGCCCGGCTGATCGGGATCCGGGTCGTACAGGCCCTCGATGTCCCAACCGCGGTCGGACGGGAAATCGGAGATCGCGTCGCCGCCCGAAGTCAGCAGCTCCCACAGCGCCTCCGGCGTCCCGGCGCCGCCGGGGAAACGGCAGCTCATGCCCACGATGACGATGGGATCCTCGTCCGTGGCCACCACCAGGGGCGTAGTGGTGTCCATGTCGTCCTCGACGCCGACGATCTCGGAGCGGAGGTGTTGGGCGAGAACGGCGGGTGTGGGGTAGTCGAAGACCAGTGTTGCGGGCAGGGGCAAGCCGGAGGCAGCCTGGAGCCAGTTGCGAAGTTCGACAGCGGTCAGTGAGTCGAAACCGAGCTCCTTGAACGGCTTGGTCGGCGGGACCGCATCGGAGTTCGGATGCCCGAGCACGGCCGCCACCTGTGTACGCACCAGTTCGAGCAACGTTCGGTCCTGCTCGGCCGGAGAGAGGCTCAGCAGTTTTTCGCGCAGACTGGACGAGGACTCGCCCGCCGCCGTCGTGGCGGTCGCGCTCGCCGCTTCCAGAGCATTGCGAGCCTCGGGAATCTCGCCGATCAGCGGCGCCCTACGGACAGCCGCGAAGGCCGGCGCGAACCGCTCCCAGTCCACGTCGGCCACCGCGACGCAGCCGTCTTTACGCTGCAACACCTGATCCAGCACCGCAATCGCCTCATCGGGCGCCATTGATGCGATGCCGCCGCGCCGTATGCGCTCCTTCGCCACTCCGTCGGTCGCCATTCCGGTCTCGGCCCAGGGGCCCCAGGCCAGGGAGGTGGCGGGCAGACCGAGCGCACGACGCTGCTGCGCGAGGGCGTCCAGAAAGGCGTTCGCTGCGGCGTAGTTGCCCTGGCC